>JBCCMF010000073.1:0-16761 GCA_039026435.1 Bacteroidota bacterium | reverse complement strand
TGCTGGGAGCACGCCGGTTTGGGAATGTCGAGCAGAGGTCGAAGCGATGTCTCATACTTGACCGTGAGCAGTTTCGCTACCAAGCCTACCTCTCGGACTTGTCTGGCCAGGACATCAAGAAGCACGGCGACCGGCCCGAAAACGCCATATTAGCCGTGCGAAACTGGCTGAGCCTGTATGCCGATGCCTTGCTGCCAGGCGGGCGCGTTATCGCCGAGAGACATGCAGCTTTCTTGACTGAGCTTCCCGCTTTGTTAGCTCCTCTTGGAATAGCCGTCACGGATCTGATTTACAACGACTACACCACTTTGATGGCAACGTGGCTTGGTGACAACCCATGGGGACGACTGCGGTGAACCCAGAACTCATCCGCCGAGTACGTCTTTTATCGCGCGCACGCGACGGCGGGCCACGGGCACCTTGGTGTCGTCGTCCAGCCGGATCTGGTAGGTGCCGGAGAACCACGGAATGAGTTCGCGAATGGCCGCCACGTTGACCAGGTAGGCGCGATGCACCCGCAGGAACTGCTGGCCGTCGAGCCGATCAGCCAAGGCCTGCAGCGTGAGGTCGGCGGTGTAGGTGGCGCCGTCGAAGAGGGTGGCAAAGACCAGCTTCTCCCGGGCCTCGATGAACCGGATGTCGGCGGGTTCGGTCACGCGCAGGCGGCGGCCGGCGTGCAGCGTGAGGCGGCGCACTGGCGCCTCGGCCCGTGTGGCGGCAAAGCGGTCTAGGGCGGCGTCGGGCTGGCGCTGCGCCACGAGCGCCTCGATCCGCTCCAGCGACCGCTCCAGCCGCTCTAGCTTCACGGGCTTGGTAAGATAGTCCAGCGCGTGCACCTCAAACGCCCGCAGCGCATAGGCGTCGTAGGCGGTGACGAACACCACGTGCGGACGCGGTGGCGCCAGCAAGTCCAGCACCTCGAAGCCATCGAGGCCCGGCATTTGGATGTCGAGGAAGACGAGGTCGGGACGGGTCTCGTAGATGAGCGGGATCGCCTTCTTGCCGCTCTCAGCCTCGCCCACGATCTCGTGTGTGAACCGCGACCGCTCCAGCAAGGTGCGAAACCGCTCGCGGGCCAGCCGCTCGTCATCCACCAACAAAACGCGCATTATGCCGATGCTGGTTTGGGCTGCGCGGACGACGCAGATGCACTGGCCAGCGGCAAGGAGGCCTTGATCCGCTCACACACCCACGCCTTCGAGGCAGATGCCGCCACCACCTCGTCGGAGGCGGTCCAAAACGGGAAGGCGAGTGCGATGCCATCGGGCAGCACATCCACGTGGGCCTCCGACCCAAAGTGCAGGCGCAGACGCTCGGCTACGTTTGAGAGTCCCGTGCCTCGCGATAAGACCACGCTCTCATCTGTGGTGTCGAAGCCCGGTCCCGTGTCGCGCACCTGTACGACGACTTGGTGTGCTTCGCGTTGGGCGCGGATGCGGACGGCGCACGCCTCCTCGCTCTTGGCCACGCCGTGCTTCACCGCGTTCTCGACGATGGGCTGCAGGATCAGGCTGGGCACCTCGGCATCCAGCAGCGCCGGGTCGATCTCGCGCACCACGACCAAGCGCTCCTGGAAGCGCGCCTGCTCAATGGCAATGTACTGCTCGGTCGCCGCCAGCTCATCGGTGAGCGTGACGCGGGGCTGCTTCGACGCGCGTAGCGTGTAGCGGAAGAGGTCGGAGAGCTGCTCAATCACCGTCTCGGCCTCGTTGGGGCGTACGTGCACCAGTGCGGCTATAGAGTTGAGCGTGTTGAACAGGAAGTGGGGGTTGATCTGCGCCCGCAAGGCGCTGAGTTCGGCGTTGAGCGCGGCTTGCTCGGCATCGCGGAGGCGCGTGTAGAAATCGCCTGCGTACGTGATCGTCGTGAGCATCATCACGCAGACGGAGGAGACCATGACGATGATGCCCAACTCTGGCCCGCCGTCGCTTGGCAGGTCGCCAATGCCGAAGGTTTCACAGACCCACACTTCCACGATGTAGATGAGGGTGAACACCACAGCCGAAATCGCCGTGATGGCCGTCACGTGTACCGCCAGCGCGCGCCACGAGCGCAGCGGCATCACCCGGTGTAGGTACGACCGAACGACGAGGATGGAGGACCAGATGCCCGTAGAGTAGATGATCCCGTAGACGAAGCACTCCCACGGAAAGAGCGTCACCGCTGGATTGGTCCACGAAACAGCCGCCAGCCACGGGGCAAACGCCTCGGGGGTGCCCATCCATTTGACCACAACGCCAGCCACCATACCCACACCGATCATCGAGGCGATCAGCCGATAGCGCTGGCGTACGAAGGCAATCATGGAGCTGTGGCGTTGGTACGAAATAGCACGAGAAGGTACGGGCGGCAGACTGAGGAGGTCTAGCCCAACGGACCATCGGTTCCTATACGCTGACGAGCGGTTGGTGTGCCGATCAACGCATCCTGCCCACAACGCGAAACGGCTCCCCGACCGAAGCCAGAGAGCCGCTTGCGATACCTGCTGCTGCGCGGTCAGCGCTGCTCCATCGGCACGTAGTCGCGCCCGTTGGGGCCTACGTAGACCTGGCGCGGACGGTAGATGCGGCCCTTGGGGTTGCGCGACATCTCCAGCCATTGCGCGATCCACCCCGGCATGCGCCCGATGGCAAACATCACGGTGTACATGTTGACGGGAATGCCCATTGCGCGGTAGAGGATGCCGCTGTAGAAGTCGACGTTCGGGTAGAGCCTGCGCTCGACGAAGTAGTCGTCCTCCAGCGCGATGCGCTCCAGCTCTTTGGCCATATCGAGGAGCGGGTCGTGGACGCCCAGCTCGTTCAGCACGCGGTCGGCGTTGCGCTTGATGATGCGGGCGCGCGGGTCGAAGTTCTTATAGACGCGGTGGCCGAAGCCCATCAGGCGGAACGGGTCGTTCTTGTCCTTCGCTTTCTCGATGTACTTGGCGTAGTCGCCGCCGTCATCCAGGATCTTCTCCAGCATGCTGATGACGGCCTGGTTGGCGCCGCCGTGGAGCGGACCGGAGAGCGCGCTGATGCCCGCCGAGATCGAGGCGAACAGGTTGGCGCCGCTGCTGCCCACCATGCGCACCGTGGAGGTAGAGCAGTTCTGCTCGTGGTCGGCATGCACAATCATCAGCATGTCCAGCGTCTCAGCCAGCAGATCCGACACTTCGTACGGCCCGCTCGGCTTCGAGAACATCATGTGCAGGAAGTCCGACGTGTAGCTCAGGTCGTTGCGGGGGTACACGTACGGCTGGCCGACGGACTTCTTGTAGGAGAACGCAGCAATCGTGTTGAGCTTAGCGAGCAGGCGTATGATGTTGCGGTCGAGCGCCTCCGGGTCCGTCATGTCGGGGTAGTACGCCGAGAGCGCGGATACCATCGCCGAGAGCACGCTCATCGGGTGCACGCTGGGCGGATAACCTTCGAAGAATTTTTTCATGTCTTCGTGGATCATGCTGTGGTGCAACATCCGCTCGTGGAACGCCTCGTACTCGCTGGGCAAGGGGAGTTTGCCATACACCAGGAGGTAACAGACTTCCTCGAACGAGGCGTGCTGGGCCAGTTGCTCGATGGAGTACCCGCGGTACCGCAAGATGCCATTCGCGCCGTCGATGTACGTGATCTCGCTCTCGCACGAGCCCGTGTTGCCGAAGCCCGAATCCAGCGTGATCACGCCTGACTGCGCGCGAAACTTGCTGATGTCAACGGCGACTTCGTTCTCGGTACCTACGACGGCTGGCAGTTCGTACGACTGCCCGTTAAACTGGAGAATGGCTGGATCCATAGCAAGCAATAGGGTCAAAAATGGAGTAAGCATCACGAGGAGCCGCACGCGGCGGCGAACTCCCACAGGCTGCATCAGGCAGAGCGCTAGACTACTTCTCGGAGCGATGCACTTGGCCTTGGAGTTACATAATCATAACAAAAAAGCCCTTCCCGGGTTCGTGCACCTCCGCGAAAGTTCGCCGTATCACCATCTTTTCATCTGTCCCTGACGCATGGCTGTTTTTGCTCACCACACTGCCACACGGTACGTGGTTCCCTTGCGCGAAGGCGGGTCGCTGCCCGCCATCGTAGAGACCGCCGCCGACGAGCTGTTCGTGGTCAAGTTTCGCGGCGCTGGGCAGGGCGCGCGCGCACTCATCGCCGAGCTGCTGGCGGGTGGGATCGCTCAGCACCTCGGCTTCCGCGTGCCCGAGCTGGCGATTGTAGACCTGGGCGAGACGTTCGGCCGTACCGAGCGCGACCCGGAGATCCAAGACCTGCTCAACGGCAGCCGAGGCCTCAACGTGGGCCTCCGCTTCTTGGAGGGCGCCCTCAACTTCGACCCCCTGGCCTCCATCCCGCTCGTCGATCCCAAGTGGGCGGCGGCGCTCGTCTGGCTGGATGCGTTCGTGACCAACATCGACCGCACGCCGCGCAACCCGAACCTGCTCATCTGGAATGGCGAGCCCTGGCTGATTGACCACGGCGCCACGCTGTACTTCCATCACAACTGGGAGGGGCTGGGCGAGGCGCAGATCCAGACGGCGTTCGCGCCCATCGGGCAGCATGTGCTCGTGCCGCACATGGGCGACCTCCGCGCCGCCGACGCCCGCCTCGCCCGCCAGCTCAGCGCCGACGTCTTCGCCGACCTGCTGGCCGCCATCCCGGATGCGCTCTTCATGGACGCTCCCGAAGGACGCACGCCGCCTTTCACCACCGCCGATGCTAACCGCGAGGCCTACGCGGACGTCCTCACGCAGCGTTTGGCTGGCCCACGCGCCTTCGTTGACGAGGCCATCCGCGCCCAGCAAGCGCTACGCGATGCGCCGCCCGACCGCCTCAGCTACCGACGGTGATGCCCATGCGCTGGCACGACTACGATTACGCCCTCATCCGCGTGGTTCCTCGCGTGCAGACCGAGCAGTTTGTGAACGTCGGCGTGGTGCTGCATGCCCGCACGGCGCGGTTCCTCGGCCTGCACCTGCATGGCGAGACAGACCTGAGCTTGCCAGACACGATTGCGTCCAACCTGCTCCGCACGCACTTGGCAGCGTACGTCCACGTCGCCGAAGGGGGAACGGAGGCGGGCCCGATTGGGCTGCTGCCGCCCTCCGAGCGGTTCCACTGGCTGACCGCGCCGCGCTCGGCGGTCATCCAAACGTCGGCGTTGCGTGCGGGGCGCACCATCGACCCTACGGCTACGCTCGCTCGGCTGTTCGAGCAGTGCATTGGGCCCTCTACCTGACCTCGCATGCCTGAGTCCGAAGTTACCCTCGTCCCCGCCACGCTGGCCTACGCAGACGCCCTGCTCGCGTTTGAGTTGGAGAACCGTGCCTTCTTCGAGCAATGGATTGCCAGCCGGGGCGATGCCTTCTATGCTGTTGAGTATGTGCTGGCGCATCTGGCGGCGGCGGAGCACGACCGGGCGAGGGATCGCAGCTATGCCTATCTCGCCTTCGCAGGATCAACCCTCGTTGGGCGCGTGAACTTGCGCGGTGTTGAGCGCCAGCAGTTTCACCGCGCCACGCTTGGCTATCGCATCGGCGAGCCGCATACCGGGCGGGGATACGCGACGGCAGCCGTGCGCTTGGTGCTACGCGAAGCCTGTGGCCCCCTGAAGCTGTACTGCGTGGAGGCCGTCGTTCGCGATGGTAACCCGGCGTCCCATCACGTGCTCGAACGGAACGCGTTCAGGCGGTACGGACGCTCAACGCAGAGCGTACGGCACCACGGCCGGTGGTACGACATGCACCACTACGAACGGCATTGCGCCGCCGCTCCGTAAGTTTTCGTATCTTGGCAGCGCTCGGATAGGCCGTGCCCCGATCTCTCCCCCGTGTTTCAAGGCTCCAGCAGCGCCCCCGGCACCCATCTCCATCTCCTTACCTCCGGTCCCATGGCCCCCTGGACCCTGTTCGACATCGCCCGCGCCAAAGGCACGGTAGCGAGCTACCACGTCATCGATGCGCTCGGCTTGCGCATCGGCACCGTGAGCGGGTGGGTGAAGATGCCCAGCGGCGCCACCGCCATGCTCAAGGTCACCGTGCGCAACTGGTTTGCACTGCGTGCCTACCTCCTGCCCCTCGGCGCCATCCGCCGCATCGACGATACGCGCAAGCACGTTCGGCTGGCGGCGCTCAACAAGAGCAGCCTGCAGAGCCGGTGCCTGCCCCTCAATGGCAAGCTGCCCCACGCCGACCGCCTCTACGACCTGCTCGAACGCTTCCCCGCCCCTGCGGGTGACGTCGATGCGCGCATCCAAACGAACGGCCGTTACTCGGACAGGCCCGCACGCCCCAAGGCCACGGCGGCGCTGCCCACGTTCACGCCACTCGACGCGCTGCAGGCTACACTGGCGCACATCCCCACAGCGGTGACGCCGCTGCCGCTGCATACGGCCATCCGATGGGCGTCGCTGAGCGACCTGGCTGCTGAGTAGTTGCCTGGGCTCAGGCTACGCCACGATCACCATCGGTGTAACCTTCAATTTGCAGGGTTCGTATGGACCGCACGCGCCGCCTGAGCGCGCTGGTTGTCCCCCATTGACGGTTTACTATTCAGACGTATGGCTACCGCATCTCGCCTCGCTACTTTCTTATTCGTCGCGCTCCTGCTCACCCCCATCGCCACCCTCGCCCAAAACCATGCGGCAGCATCGCAAGACCGCTACCGCAGCGAGATCGGCGCCATCCAGACCGCGCTACGGACCGTGGTCGATGTGCTGGAAGAGGCTACGCTCCAAGGCACCGACGGCCGGGTGAGCCGCAACCTGCAGTCGATGGCAAACGAACTCACAGGCAACACCAAGTCGTGGAATAGCCTCGACGGCAACCGCAGCGACGCCATGCTCACCCGCCGCGACCTCGATCGCCTGGAAGACGCGCTCAAAGCCATCCAAGACGACCTCAACGACCTGAAGGACGATCTCCGCGACGAGCGCGAGACGGCGTGGCTCCGCCGCGTGGACGACATCGAAGACGAAGTAGATGACGCGCTCGACCTCGTCCGCCGCGCCAACCGCGACAACCGTGACACCGATACGCAGGTGACCTCGTGGACGCGGAATGGCCAGATGACCTTCCGCATCGAACGTGACGATGACGACGATGATCTCGTCTATCACGGCGAGGATGACTACGAGCCCAAACGCGACCGCGACGGGCGGACGTATTACTACAACGGCAACCGTGGTGACGAGCACGAGGAGGATGGCTACGAATACCACTACCGCTACCGTACCCGGGCGGCCTACAGCGCGCCGTTCGCGTCGTCTCGGGATTACGACTATGTCTTCGTGGGTGAGTTCGATGCCCACTGGCCCTACCGCGAGACCGCGCTCTATCGCCACATCCCCGCCATCCGCTACAACCGCGTCGAAGGCTTGGTCATCGGGCTGGGCCTGAACCCGCTCGACTGGTACGACTACCAGCGCAGCAAGGTCTACGGGCAGGTGGGCCGCGCCTTTGCACTCGAGAGTTGGCGCTACGAGATCGGCGTAGAGACCCGCCCCGCCAACACCGACTACCGCGACGCCGTCGATGTCAAGGTGGGCGGCAGCTACCGCCGCAACACCGTCACCAACGACATCTGGAAGTCGAGCTGGATCGAGAACTCGCTCGCGGCGATCCTCTTTGAGAACGACTTCTTTGACTACTACGAGGTGGAAGGCTGGAACGTCTACGCCACCTCCCGCCTCGCCGACGTGGCGCTCGTGAGCGCAGGCTTCCGCGCCGAGGACTACACGAGCCTGACCCGCAACACCCGCTGGTCCATCTTCGGTGGCGACGCCTTCCGCATCAACCCCGCCATCCAGGAAGGCTTCATGCAGTCGCTCGTCTTCGCATTTGAAGGCGGCCTCATCAACAGCCGCTTCCGCATGCCCGAGGGCGTCATCTTCCGCACCGAAGTCGAGATCGGCCAGGGAGTGGGCGGCGACTTCTCCTTCAACCGCTACGTGGGCGATGTGCGAGCCTACCTGCCGATGACGCGCTACAGCACCCTCAGCGTGCGCGTGCGCGGCGGCGTGGCTACGGGCAATGTGCCGCTCCAGAAGCAGTTCACCATCGGTGGCGTGGGCACCGTGCGCGCCTACCCGCAGAACAGCTTCCTCGGCACCCGCGTCGGCCTCTTCAACGCCGAGTATGCGATCGAAGACGTGGAACTGCTCGACGATCTGCTTGACGACCTCCAGGTCTTCGGCTTCTTCGACGCGGGCTGGACCAACCGCTTCGCCGGCACCGACACGTTCGACGTCAACGACCTGATCACCGGCGCAGGGGCAGGCGTGTCGTTCTGGGACCGTGTCGTGCGCCTAGAACTTGCCTTCCCGCTTCGCGACATCAACGGCCTCGGCCGCGAGCCCACGCTCTGGCTCCGCCTGAACCCCACGTTCTAGCAGGGCGCCACTGATCCGCCAACGCATCCATCACGCCGTACCCAAGCAGGCTCCACGCACCCCGTGGGGCCTGCTTCTTTTTAGCCTTTGGGCTCGCTTTTCGGTGCTTAGCGCCTGTCCATCTGTGCAATCTCCAATCGTTACTTTTACTTTGTAAAATATTGTTTACTATTGATTTACAGCTAGCAACCTGTCTACAGTATTCGCCATGTCCTAATCCCAAAGCGTGCTCGTCATGCGTGGTGCACTCCTACAGTCACCCAAACACATCCTCCTCATCGAAGACAACCCCGGCGACGTCCTCCTCTTGCGCGAAGCCCTGGGCATAGCAGGCTTGAAGGCGCAGATGCATGCCGTTGAAGACGGCGAGGCAGGCATCGATTACCTGCACCAGCGCGGCGCCCACACTGACGCTCCCCGCCCCGACCTGATCATCCTCGACCTGAACCTGCCGCTGCTGGCCGGGCACCAAGTGCTCCGGCAGATCAAGACCAGCAGAAGTCTCAAGCGGATACCTGTTGTGATCATGTCGGCATCCGGTGTGCCCAAAGACATCATGGCCAGCTATGAGCGTCTGGCCAACTCGTACATCATCAAGCCTGTGCGTTTCAACGACCTCGTAGACATCGCCCGCTCGCTCAAAGCCTTCTGGTTTGACGCCGTACGGTTGCCGCCAAGTGACTGACGGCTACGTCACCAGCCAGCTACATCACCAGTCGCGTCCACAGCTTCACCTCGTGAGGCGGGACGGTTTCGATGCGACCTTCTTCGAGGCGCAGCGTGCGGTCGGCGAGGGCGGCGAGGGCGAGGTTGTGCGTGACGATGACGAACGACTGCTGCGTGCTGCGGCTGAGGGCTTTCAGCGTCTGATGCAGCGCGTCGGCGGTCTTGGTGTCGAGGTTGCCCGTGGGCTCATCGGCGAGGACGAGGCCGGGGGCATTCATCAGCGCCCGGGCGATGGCGACGCGCTGCTTCTCGCCGCCGGAGAGCGCGTTCGGCCGATGGTCGCTGCGGTCGGCCAGGCCCAGAGTGGCGAGCAGTTCTAAGGCGCGGGCTTCCACCTTGGACAACGTCTCGCCCTGGATGAGCGCGGGCATGCAGACGTTTTCGAGCGCGGTGAACTCGGGCAGCAGGTGGTGAAACTGAAAGACGAAGCCGATAGCGCGGTTGCGGAACGCCGCCAGCGCCTCGTCGTCCTTGGCAAACACCGACTCGCCGCGAAACGTCACCTCGCCTGCATCCGGACGGTCGAGCGCGCCGAGGATGTGCAGCAGCGTACTCTTGCCCGTGCCGCTCTCGCCCACCACAGCTACCATCTCGCCGGGATAGATCGCTAGGTCGGCGCCTTGCAACACGTCGAGCGAGCCGCCCGAGGCCGTCGGGTAGCTCTTGTGCACGCCGCGTACCTCCAGCAGCGGCGCGGCTACCTCGGCAGAGGCATCAGTCGCTGTTGCGCTGGATGTCATACTTGCTCATCTTGTTGTAGAGGTGCGACCGCTGGATGCCGATAGCCTCGGCGGTGCGGCTGATGTTCCACTCGTGCTGCTCCAGCTTGTACTCGATGAACAGCTTCTCGGCCATGTCGCGGAAGTCGCTGAACTGGTCGTAGCGCTCGATGAGGTTGAGCAATTGATTACCGCCGCTGCCGCCGGGCTGCACGTAGCGCTCCACGTCGCGCAGGGCCACCGTGTCGCCCTCGCTGAGGATAAGCAGACGCTCGACCACGTTGTGCAGCTCTCGGATGTTGCCGCGCCACTCCAGCGTCTTCATCATGTCGAGCGCATCGTTGGCGAAGGGCTTGGGCTCCAGGCCGTTGCGCCGCGCCAGCCGCTCGCTGAAGTGCTGCGTGATGATTGGAACGTCTTGGCGCCGCTCGCGGAGGGGCGGCACGTGGATCAGGATGACGCTGAGGCGGTGGTACAGGTCCTCGCGGAAGTCGCCCTCCTCGATGGCGCCCAGCAGGTCTTTGTTGGTGGCCGCCACCACGCGCACGTCCACGTCGATGCTGCGGTCGCCGCCTACGCGGGTGATCTTGTTCTCTTGCAGCGCGCGCAGCACCTTGGCCTGCGCCGAGAGGCTCATGTCGCCGATCTCGTCGAGGAAGAGCGTGCCGCCGTGCGCCTGCTCGAACTTGCCGATGCGCTGCTTCGTGGCGCCCGTGAACGAGCCCTTCTCGTGGCCGAACAGCTCGCTCTCGATGAGCTCGCTCGGGATCGCCGCGCAGTTGACCTCCACCATCGGCCCATCTTTCCGATTGGACTGGTGGTGCACCCACTTGGCTACCAGTTCCTTGCCTGTCCCCGCCTCGCCCGTGATGAGCACACGTGCCTCGGCGGGCGCCACGCGAGCGATGGTGTCCTTGATGCGCGTGATGGCGCTGCTGTCGCCGAGGATGGGCGTGAGGCCGCCTTCGTGCTGCTGCACGATGGTCTGGCGCATCCGCTTGTTCTCGACGACGAGTTTGCCTTGGTCGAGCGCGTTGCGTAGCGTGACCAGCAGGCGGTTGAGATCGGGCGGCTTCTCGATGAAGTCGTAGGCGCCCAGCCGCGTCGCCTCCACGGCGGTATCGACGGTGCCGTGGCCCGAGATCATGACGACGGGGGTCTCCGGCAGCTCATCGCGCAGGATGGGCAGCACCTCCATCCCGTCGCGCTTCGGCATCTTGATGTCGAGCAGGACGAGGTCGGGCTGCTTGTCGCGGGCTACACTCAGCGCCTCGTCGCCGTTGGTGGCCTCGAACACGGTATAGTCTTCGTATTCGAGGATGTCGCGGAGGGTGCGGCGGATGCTGCCTTCGTCGTCGACGACTAGGATGCTGGGCATGAATCGGCTGAGGAGGTGTTGACTAAGCTAGACACCGTCCCAACGCCTCATGCGGGCATCAGTTGCTCAAGCCGCCATCGACGGGGATGCTGCTCAGGAGCCGAGGCGCGCCTGGGCGCGAGCGAGCAGCACCTCCACATTCAGCGTGCTGGCTTGGTCGGCGTGGTCTTCAAGCACCGTCTCGTACGCGTTCACGGCGGCGCTGTAGTTGCCCGCTGCTTCGTGGGCTTCGCCAGCGCGGACGAGGTAGATCGGCGTGGTGAAGTCGCTCTCGTAGGTCGAGGCCGCCCGCTGATACAGACCGGCCGCCTGCGCGTGTTCGCCCTGGATCATCAGGATGTCGGCGCGGCCAGCGATGGCGCTGGCGCCCACGATGTTGCTCTCGGCGTTGAAGTCCTCGTAGTAACCCAGCGCGGCGTCGTAGTTGCCCAGTTGGAAGTTGGCGTCGGCGGCGTAGAACGCGGCGAGGTTGCCCGCGTCCGTGCTTCCGTACTCATCGGCCACGCCAGCGAGACCCAGTGCGCCGTTGATCCCATCGAGTGCCTGCTGGAAGTTGCCCGCCTCGTAGGCACGGACCGCCTCGGCCAGGGCCGCCTGGGCCGCGGCTTCGTTCTGCGCCTGCATGTACGACAGCCCAAAGAAGCCGGCGATGGCCAGGACCACACCCACCCCAGCGGCAATGATGAAGTTCTTGTAGTTGTCGTAGAACGACAAGCCACGGGCATACGTGGTGACAATGGCATCTTCGCGAAGCTCTTGTTTTTTCTGCTTCTGCGAGATTTTGCTCGGCGGGGTTAGCGTGGACATGACAAAAACGTATGTGCCGTGTTAAATACAGACGAGAAAGCGCCCTTTGGAAGGGCTATTTTGGACAGAACGGTAAATTAGCGCATGCCTCAGCACGGCGCAATTCCACATGGTGCCTCCAAAGCCTAACGCACAGGAAACTCATGGGTTTGCGCTAAGCCGTTGTTTCTATTCGTCTCGGCTGTTCCTCCATCCTTTCAAAGTCCCAGGCTGTTCTTAACTGGAAATCCTGAACTAAAATGGGGTCTAACGCCTAGTTTTTCGACGTTGTGTTCGGGCTGCACGCCTGCTTTACTTTTCCCCTCTCTAAACCTCAGCACTTCTCATGGCCATTAAACTGGGAATCAACGGCTTCGGCCGCATCGGTCGCCTCGTCTTTCGCTCGATCTTGGAGCGCGGCACCGACGAGTTCGACATCGTGGGCGTCAACGACCTCACCGACGCGGCTACGCTCGCCCACCTCTTCAAGTACGACTCTGTGCACGGCCGCTACCCCGGCGATGTGTCGGTAGAAGACGGCGCCCTTGTCATCGACGGCGACCGCTTCCAGGTCTTCAGCGAGCGCGACCCGCGTAACCTGCCGTGGGGCGACCTCGGCTGCGACATCGTCATCGAGTCCACGGGCGTCTTCCGCACGCGTGAGAAAGCCGCGTTGCACCTCGAAGCCGGCGCCAAGAAAGTCATCATTTCGGCGCCCGCCTCCGGCCCTGTCGATGCCACCGTCGTACTCGGCGTCAACGACGACGTGCTGACGGGCGACGAAGAAGTCATCTCCAACGCGAGTTGCACCACAAACTGCCTCGCCCCGATGGTCAAGGTGCTGCACGACACGTTCGGCGTCAAGAAAGGCTTTATGACGACCATCCACGCCTACACCTCCGACCAGCGCATCCAGGACGCCCCGCACAAGGACCTGCGCCGCGCCCGCGCCGCCGCCCTGTCGATCATCCCGACGACGACGGGCGCCGCCAAGGCCGTCGGCCTCGTGCTGCCTGAGTTGCAAGGCAAGCTCGACGGCTTCGCGCTGCGGGTGCCCACGCCGGACGGCTCGATCACCGACTTCACGGGTGAGCTCGAAAAAGAGGCCACAGCCGAAGAGATCAATGCCGCACTGAAGGCCGCTGCCGAAGGGCCGCTGAAAGGCGTCATGGAGTACTCGACGGAGCCGCTGGTATCGGTGGACATCGTGCACAACCCGCACTCCTGCATCATCGACTCGGATCAGACAAAGGCCGACGGCACGCTCGTCAAGATCGTGGGCTGGTACGACAACGAGTGGGGCTACTCCAGCCGCACGGTCGATATGGCCCTCAAGCTCGGCAGCTTCCTCAAGTAAGCCGACCGTTCATTTCGGAGGGAGCATGGTTCACCATACGAGCCGTGCTCCCTCTTTTCAGTTTACCGCCCCAGACCTGCCGACCTTCGACCTGAGACCACCCCATGCCTAAGCTCTCCATCGACGACCTGCACCTCAGCGGCCAGCGTGTGCTCGTGCGCGTCGACTTCAACGTGCCGCTCAACGACGACCGCACCGTGGCCGACGACACCCGCATCCGCGCGGCACTGCCCACGATCCAGAAGATCATCGCCGATGGCGGGAAGGCGATCTTGATGAGCCACCTCGGACGCCCCAAGGGCGAGGCGAAGCCCGAACTCAGCCTGCAACCCGTCGCCGCCTACCTCGGCGGCTTGCTCGGTCAGCCCGTGCAGTTTCCCGGCGCGACCATTGGCGCGGCTGTCGAGGATGCGGTGGCGCAGCTGGGCGACGGCGAGGTGCTGCTGCTGGAGAACACGCGCTACCACGCGGGCGAGACGAAGAACGACGACACACTCGCCGCCGAGCTGGGCAAGCTGGCCGACGTGTTCGTGAACGATGCGTTCGGCACGGCGCACCGCGCCCACGCCTCCACCGAGGGGATCACGAAGCACGTGGAGCTAGCCGCAATGGGCTACCTCGTCGCCAAGGAGGTCACCTACCTCTCGCGCCTGCTGGGCAGCCCCGAGGCGCCGTTCGTGGCCGTCCTCGGCGGCGCCAAAGTCTCCGACAAGATCGGCATCATCGAAAACCTGCTGCCCACGGTGGACCAGCTGCTGATTGGCGGGGCGATGAGCTATACGTTCCTCAAGGCGCTGGGGCACGACGTGGGCACCTCGCTGGTGGAGGACGACAAGCTGGACGTGGCGAAGGCGCTCTACGAAACCGCCGACGGCAAACTCCTGCTCCCCACCGACCACATCGCCGCCGACGCGTTCAGCAACGACGCCACCACGGCAGTATCGGACGGCAGCATCCCCGACGGCATGATGGGCCTCGACATCGGGCCCCAGTCCATCGCGGCGTACCAGGCGGCCATCGCTAGCGCCAAGACGGTGGTGTGGAATGGTCCGATGGGCGTCTTCGAGATGCCGACGTTCGCCAAGGGCACCCTCGCCATCGCCCAAGCCCTCGCCGACGTGACCGCTGGCGGCGCGCTCACCGTGGTGGGCGGCGGCGACTCGGTGGCAGCGGTCACACAGATGGGCTACGAGGACCGCGTCAGCCACGTCTCTACGGGCGGCGGCGCCATGCTGGAGTTCCTGGAAGGCCAGACGCTGCCGGGCATCGCGGCTCTTTCCGACGCGTAACGTCTCAGCAAGCAGCGTAGCCCGCCGTTTGGTTGGTTTGTACCTTGCAGCCGATGTTTTCCAACGGCAGTGCGCGTTATGGCGTTCACCCTAAAACAAGTCCAGCGCATTTTGGAACGCGCCAGCGAGGCCGAGCGCGCAGATAATGCGGACGCAGGCGTCGCTACCTTGTCGGGGGCCGAGCTCCGAACCGTAGCCGTAGAAGCTGGACTCTCTGCGGGTGCCGTGGACCAAGCGATCCGCGAGATCGAGACGCAGCCCTCGCGGTCTGTCTCTTCAGCAGCCCACTTTGTCACGGAGGTCTTTCCCGCGGCGATGAGGCCGGCCACAGCCGATGCCCTGCTCACGCAACTGCGGCTACAGTTTGGCGGCCCAGGGACCGTGTACCACATCGGCCGTGGCTTCGAATGGCACGGCCACTACAAAGGCCGACTCATTCTATGCACCATACGCCCTGAAGGCGAGGGCACCCGTATCTCGCTTCAGGTGGGCAATAAGAGCCTACTCCCCGACAGTGAGGAAATCGGCGTCTTGGTCTTGGGCACCCTCATCCTGGGTGCCGTGACCGCTGCGGTATCCTTTGGCCTCGTCACGTTGATTAGCACCCTTGGTGTAGCCCTTCTGCTGGCGCTCGTGGTCGGTGCGCTGTATGCTCATGACGCCATCGCCACGCGTACCGCTGAACGGACGCTGCGCACCGCCTTTGCCAACATCAGCACGGTGGTGGCTGTCGAGCCCAGCGACCGTCATGTATGATGCGCGCGCCATACACGCCATTCTGCAGCGAGCGGCTGAACTGGACCACAAGGCGCAGCCCAAGGCCGAACCGACGCTGTCGAGGGATGAGTTGATGCAGTTGAGCCGCGACACAGGCATCGATGCAGCGGCCATGCAGCACGCCATCGACGAGGTAGGGACGCAAAGTGCATCGCCCATCTTTGCGAGGCAACAGCAGTCGCGTACCTTCAGTCGCCTCATCCAGGCTCCCATGACCGATGCCGTGTGGCAAGGCTTGATCGAACGCCTGCGAGCGCAGTTCAACACGGTAGGCACCGTCTACTATGTCGGCGCTGCCCGCGAGTGGCACTTCAGCCGGAACGGCGAGCAGGTTATCGTCAGCATCCGGCCAGATGGGAAGCAGACGCGCGTGACAGCGTACGCGCAACGCAAACCCCGCTCAGGCGCCTATGTGGATTCGTTTATCCTCGGTCTTTTTCTGGTGGCGACGTGGATTTTCAGTGGCTTCTTCTCGCTTAGCAGCGTGGGGCTGCTCGCCGCCTCCGTGCTATGGCCCTCCCTGCAGAAGTACTATCAGAACCGCCGCCTCACCCGCCGCCTCGCTCAGACTCAAGCGGCCGCCGACGCCATCGAGGCGATCTACGCAGCGCCGTCAGCGCAGGCGACCCCGAATCTCCAGGGCGCAGATTGGCTGGAAGACGCCGATCTGTACGAAGCGCCCGAACGTCAACCAACGGCACCGTCCCGCGTACGCGATCAGGCCTGACTTGCCTCCCCCTCCACCATGCCTGACCGGATTTACAACGAAGAGGAAATCACCACGCTTCTGAAACGGGCTGCCCAGATCCAACACGAGCAGCCCGGCGATGAGGTGGCGGGCCTCAACCGCGCCGAACTGGAACGTCTCGCCGCCGAAGTGGGCATCGACCAGCGTGCCTTGTCGCAGGCGTTGCGCGAGATGCGCGATGGCCAGGCCTCGGAGAAGCAGCAAGGCTTTTACCTCGGAGGGGGCCCGCGCCGACACACCATCACACGCATGCTGGATGTGCCGCTCACCGATGATGTGTGGGCGCAGATCGTGGGTCAACTGCGGCGGGAGTACAACGACACAGGCATCGCCACACAGCTCGGGCGCACGCGCGAGTGGCATCTCAAAAAAGGCATTCAGGTCGATGTGTCTGCTACCGAAGTCAAAGGACGCACCCGTCTGACCATCAGCCAAAAAAACGACGATGTGATAGGCGGGGTGTACGGCGGCTTCTACAGCTCAGGCCTCACGTTCGCGCTGGTGACCGCGCTGGTAGCCACAGAGATTCCCGGACTTGCGCGCATCTCGATAGCCCTCCTCATCCTCACCGCCACCGTACTGGGCGCATGGTTCACCAGCCGCATCGCCATCCG
>JBCCMF010000072.1:0-16934 GCA_039026435.1 Bacteroidota bacterium | reverse complement strand
GGTGTCGATGAGGATGAGGCGCGTGTCCGGCAGTCCGGCGTAGGCGCGTGTTCGTGCGAGGAGTCGGCCATCGGCGGCCCACGCGACGGGCCGGGCGCTGTCCCACGAGACGCGCTTCGGCATGCCGCCTTCGATGGGCATCACGTACGCATCGGTGGAGCCGTCGTACGACGCCGAGAAGGCGACGTGCGCGCCATCGGGCGAGAGCACCGGCCATGCCTCTTCGCCGAGGTGCGTGGTCAGGCGCCGCGCAGCGCCTCCGGTGGCCTCGACCGTCCACAAGTCGCCCTCCGCATTGAAGACGATGGTGGAGCCGTGGAGGTCGGGATGGCGGTAGTAGCCTTCTACCTGCGCGTAGACAGGCAGGGTGAGGCCGATGGCAAGGAGGAATAGAAAGCTGTGACGCATGGCACGAAGCGAGGGGATTGTGGCGGCGAAAGGTGCTGGATGGTACGGTACGGAGCCCTCGGATGCACAGGGCAGGGTATGACGAGCCGTTGAAGATGTCGCGAGGGGAGCATCCGCGGGCGTGCTGTGGCGTAGTAGCGCGCCCAAACAGCTGCCCGTCGTCCATGTCCAGTCTCCCCCAGCCTCGCCCGCTCGGCACGCTGCTCGCCTTCTGGCGGCGCGAGGTGCTCAAGTTTTTGCGCGACCGGAGCCGCGTGGCAGGCGCGTTTGCGCAGCCGCTGCTGTTCTGGCTCCTGCTGGGCTTCGGCTTCAGCGCCTCGTTTACCATGCCCGGCGGTGTGGACCAGAGCTACCTCATGTTTCTCTTCCCGGGCATCCTGATGCTCGTGGTGCTCTTCACCGCCATCTTCTCGACGATCGCGGTGGTGGAGGAGCGGCAGACGGGCTTCCTGCAGGCCGCGCTCGTAGCGCCGATCTCACGCGTGCTCTTTGTGCTGGGCAACACCCTTGGAGGTACAACGCTGGCGCTGGCGCAAGCGGTGCTCTTCCTCTTGGCGCTGCCGCTCATCGGCATCATCCCTTCGCTGGGCGGAGTGCTGCTGGCGCTGGCGATTCTGGCGCTCTCCGGCATTGGCTTCACCGCGCTGGGCGTGCTGATTGCGTGGCGCATGGACACGACGCGCGGCTTCCATGCGGTGATGAACGTCGTGCTGCTGCCGCTGTGGTTCCTCTCCGGCGCGGCGTTCCCCGTGGAAGGTGCCGCGACGGGGTTGCAGTGGACGATGCGGCTCAACCCGGTGTCGTACGCCGTGAGTGCGCTCCGCGAAGCGCTGTACGGCCCCGGCACTGCTGAGGCGCTCGCCTCGCCGCTGGTAGCCTTGCTTGTCACGGCGGCGTTTGCCGTCGGCATGCTACTGTGGGCGGCGCGTGCCGTGCGTCGTCCCGTCTACGGCTGAACAGCACCCTCTGCCGAACGTTGAACGCCGAATGATTGCCGCCGCCGTAGATACCATCGACCTCAAAGCGCTGACGCGCGACGGCCTCGTCGCCTTCGCCAAGGCGCAGGGGCAGCCCGCCTTTCGGGGGCGGCAGCTGTTCAAGTGGCTCTATGGCAAAGGCGCCACCTCGTTCGCCGAGATGACCGATCTGCCGAAGGCGTTCCGGGCCAAGCTGGAGCACAACGCGCACCTGTCGAGCATCGCGTGCGTGATGCTCCAAACCGCCTCCGACGGCACCAAGAAGGGCTTGTTCGCGCTCTCCACTGGCCGCCACGTCGAGGCGGTGCTCATCCCCGACGTCAAGCCGGACGGCACGGCCAAGCGGCTCACGGTTTGCGTCTCCAGCCAAGTCGGCTGTGCGATGGCCTGTACGTTCTGCGCGACGGGGCAGATGGGCTTCAAGCAAAACCTGACGCTCGGCGAGATCTACGACCAGGTCTGGTTCATGAACGAGCAGGCGTTGGCCCAGTACGGCAGGCCGGTCACCAACATCGTGTTTATGGGGATGGGCGAGCCGCTGCTGAACTACAAGCACGTGCTCGGCAGCATCGAGGCGCTCACCCACGCCGACGGCCTCGGGATGGCGCCGCGCCGCATCACCGTCTCCACCGTAGGGCTGGCGGGGCGCATCAAGAAGCTGGCCGAAGACAACCCGAAGGTCAACCTCGCCGTTTCGCTCCACGCACCCACCGACGAGAAGCGCAGCAGCATCATGCCCGTCAACCGCAAGGCCAAAACCGACCTCACGGCGCTGAAAAACGCGATTCAGTTCTATACGCAGGAAACGGGGCGCCGCGTGACGTACGAGTACTGCATGTTTGAGGGCTGCAACGACACCGACGACGACGCCCACCACCTGGCCAAGGTCGTCAACTGGGCGCCGAGTAAGGTCAACCTCATCATGTACAACCCTGTCGACGGGCTCGGCTTCAGCCGCAGCCACGAGCGCCAGCTCAACCGCTTCATTCGCATCCTCGTCGAGCGAGGGGTGACCGTAACCGTACGCCGCAGCCGCGGGCAGGACATCGACGCGGCGTGTGGGCAGCTGGCGGTCAAAGAAGGATGAGCATGAGTACGCGGTAGCGGTTATATTGTAACGTCGTTACAATTTCCGCACATCAAGATGCAGTTGTACCTCATGCGCCACGGCAACGCCGAGGCGGGTACGCGCCACCGCCCCGATGCCGAGCGCGCCCTCACCCCCGAGGGCCACGCGCTCGTGAAGCAGCAGGCGCGTGCAATAGCTCAGACGCACCCGCCCTGGGGCAGTGTGGTGAGCAGCACCTACCTACGCGCCCAGCAAACGCGCGACCTGATGGCACGCGCAGTGGGCCTGAAAACGTACCAGGATGCCGTATTACGGCCGGGGTGCTCGCTCGACGACTTAGAGGAGGTGCTGTGCGGCTTCGAGGCGCCGCCGCTCGTGGTCTTCCATCAGCCCAGCATCGGCCAAATTGTCTACGAGCTCACAGGCGGCCGCGTCGCAGTATCCCCTGGCACCCTTATCCACATCGACGTCATCCAGTGGCGCAAGAATGGCGGTATGCTGGCCGCGGTGTATCCTCCCGCCGTGCTCGCCGCATTTGGGAGTGCATTATAGTGCTAGGTTTAGCCTCGTTTAGATTGAGTCTACGGAAGCACACAACTTTCATCGTGCTTTATTTGAAATTCAACGCCCTTCATTCGATTCCTCAAGCAGCCCTTTCCTACATTGGGTTACATTTGGTTCACATTATCCAGAGCCGTTGTTAAACGCGACAAATCGATGGCACGAACTGTGTAACGAGCTCTCCTCGCGTCGTTTCACCGCACCAAAGTAAAGCTGATGCCGCAACTCTTTCCGAAGAAGGCCAACATGGTGCCCCACCTGTCCCTGTTTGGGTCGCTGGGCGGTGGGGTCTTCTTGATCGCGTTTGTGTGGTACTTCTTCTCGCCTGAGTACATCGATGTGGGCTATGCGCCCGAACAGCCTGTGCCGTACAGCCATGAGTTGCACGCCGGGCAGTTGGGCATGGACTGTCGCTACTGCCACTCCAACGTGGAGGTGTCGGCATATTCCAACATCCCGCCCACGCAGACGTGCATGAACTGCCATAGCCAGATCAAGACGGCGTCGCTAGCGCTGGCACCCGTCCGCGAGAGTTGGGCCACCGGCGAGCCCATCGAGTGGGTAAAGGTGCACCACCTGGCCGACTATGCGCACTTCAGCCATGCCTCTCACGTCAACAACGGCGTGGGGTGTGAGACGTGCCACGGTCGAATCGACCAGATGGAGGTGGTGTGGCAGGCCGAGCCCCTGTCGATGGGCTGGTGTCTGGAGTGTCACCGCCAGCCTGAACTGTGGTTACGCCCGAACGATGAGATTACAACGATGGGCTACGTTCAGCCCGCCAACTACATCGAGCGCAACATCGAGCGGATCGCACGGGAAGGCATACAGCCGCCGTCCAACTGCTCGGCGTGCCACTATTGAGAGACTGCCTCTGAAGCTAAGACAGCTGCGCCCTCCCGCCCGCCTGCTCTTGCCGCTTGTTCTAGAATTACATGATCGAGCTTCCCGTCCTTTCTGACGCCGAACTTAACGCTGAAAAGCCGCGTGCTCGCTTCTGGCGTAGCATGAGCCATTTGAAGAACGATGCCGAGTACCAGGCATCGGTCAACAGCGAGTTCATGCCCGAGGCCGCCCAGGCGCCCAGCGGCAGCAGCCGGCGGCAGTTCTTGCAGCTGATGGGTGCGTCGATGGCGCTCGCAGGCCTGAGCGCGTGTCGCCGCCCGGTGGAAGTGATCGTGCCCTACTCGCGGCAGCCGGAGGAAGTCCTTGAGGGCGTGCCCATGAAATACGCCACGGGCATGAATTTCCGCGGCGTCTACAAGCCGCTCCTCCTCGAAAGCCATCAGGGCCGCCCTACCCGCATCGGGGGCAACGTGGAGCACCCCACCAGCCGAGGCAACGCCGGGCTCTTCGAGCAGGGCTCCATCCTCAACATGTACGACCCAGATCGCTCGCAGCTCGTGCTCAACGATGGCGCGCAGGTCACCTGGGCCGACTTCGTGCGGTTTGTCAACGAGTACCGCGTGACGGCCTCGCGCCGCAACGTGGCGGTGCTGGCCGCGCCGTCGTCGTCGCCTACGCTGGCGGCAGTCAAGCAGAACTTCCTGACGGCGTTCCCCAACAGCCGCTGGTTCGACTACCGCGCCGAGGGAGACGACATGCGTACCCTCGGAATGCAGATGGCATTCGGTGCCCCGTACCGCGTCGATTACAAGATGGGGAATGCCGAGGTCATCTTCAGCCTCGACGGAAACTTCCTCAGCGAAACCTCCACCGACCACGAGTTCATCACACGTGGCTATGCGGACAGCCGCCGCGTCATGGACGTAGGCGACACGATGAGTCGCCTCTACGTAGCCGAGAGCTACTACACGACCACGGGCAGCATGGCGGACCATCGCGTCCGCGTCCGCTCGTCCGATATCCCTGCGTTCGCCGCCGCACTCGCCGCGCAGATTCGCGGCACGGCCGCACTCGGCACGCCGTTCGACGACCATCCGGTTATCGCAGCCGCTGCCGAAGACCTCATTGCCGCAGGCCCCAACGCCCTCATCGTCGCCGGCGATGCGCAGCCGCCCGAGGTGCACGCCCTGGCGATGGCGCTCAACAGCGAGCTGGGTGCTATCGGCACCACCGTCCGCTTCTTGGATGCCGGCACCGAGCCGATCACGCCGCAAGCCGAGAAGATCGACGAGCTCTTCCGCGACCTGCGGGCGGGCGCCCTCGACACGGTCATCATGCTGGATGTCAACCCCGTCCTCGACCTGCCCGAACTCGCCGACTTGCTTCGCCGCGTGGACACGACGATCCACCTGGGGACGCACGTCGATGAAACCGCCAGCTCGGTGCGCTGGCACCTGCCTATCGCGCACTACCTAGAAGCCTGGGAAGACGGCCGCTCCTACGATGGCACGCTCTCCGCCTCGCAGCCGCTCATCGCGCCGCTCTACGAGGATGCCAAGAGCATGATCGAAGTGGTCAACCTCCTAGCCACCGGACTCGACAACACCGGCTACGACCTCGTACGCCAGACCTGGCGCGACGTCTTGCCCGCCGACAAGTTCGAGAGCAGCTGGCGCCGCGTCTTGCACGACGGCTTCCTGCCCAACACGCCCTACCCTGACGTCACCGATGCCGTCAGCCTGCGGCCCGAGGCTATCTCGCCCGAGCTACCCGTTGCGCCAGAAGGCGTCGAGCTGGTGTTCCGCCTGAGTGGACAAGTGCTTGACGGCTCGTACGCCAACAACGCGTGGATGCAGGAGCTGCCCGATGTCATCACCAAGATCGTGTGGGACAACGTGGCCACAATGAGCCCGAAGACGGCCGTGGCGCTGGGCGTGGAGTCTAACCTGGAGAAAGGCCAACACTTCTCCGACTGGCTCACGCTGACCCTGGACGGCACCTCGATCACGATTCCCGTGTGGATCCTGCCCGGCCACGCCGATAATTCCATCACGCTCGATCTCGGCTTCGGCCGCCAGATCGCGTCTTCCCGCGCTGTGCGCAAGGCCAAGTGGTTCGGCTTCGACACGGATCACAAGATCGACATCTACGGCCAGGGCGCCCTCGGGTCGGGCGTGGGCGTCAACGTGTCACCGCTGCGCGCCAACTTCGACAACCTCACGCTCGACGCCACCATCGTCAAGGCCGAGCGCGAGCGGTATATGATCGCCACGACGCAGGACCACGGCGTGCTCAACATGGAGAAGCGCCCGCTGGCCATCATGGCAACGATGTCTGAGTATCAGGCGAATCCCAACTTGGCCAAGGATATGGTGCCTACGTTGCCCAAGGCCGAAGACTGGGACGAGTACCCGACGCTGTGGGAAGACCGCGCACCGGCCACCGACTTGGCGTACAAGGACAACCCCTACTACCAGAACCAGTGGGGCATGGTCATCGACCTGAACACGTGCATGGGCTGCAACGCCTGCATCGTGGCGTGCCAGGCGGAGAACAACGTGCAGGTGATTGGCAAGGATCAGGTGTCACGCGGTCGTGAGATGCACTGGCTGCGCCTGGACCGGTACTTCATCAGTGACTCCTACGAGATCGAGTCGGACAATCCGAAGATGATGTTCTTACCGGTGTCGTGCCAGCATTGCGAGAACGCGCCGTGCGAAAGTGTCTGCCCAGTGGCGGCCACGTACCACTCGCCCGATGGCACCAACCAGATGGTGTACAACCGCTGCATCGGTACGCGTTACTGCGCCAACAACTGCCCGTACAAGGTGCGCCGGTTTAACTTTTACAACTGGACGAAAGACCTGCCGCTCACCGTGCAGATGGTGCAGAACCCCAACGTCACCGTCCGCTCGCGCGGGGTCATGGAGAAGTGCACGTACTGCATCCAGCGCATCCGCAAGGCCCAGCAGCAGGCCAGCCTGGAGAAGCGCAATCTCCGCGACGGCGACATCGTCAGCGCGTGCCAGCAGGCCTGCGCCGCCGACTCCATCTACTTCGGCGACCTCAACGACCCGAACAGCCGCGTGGTGAAGATGAAGGAGAACAACCGCCGCTACGAACTGCTGCCGCAGATCAACGTGAAGCCTCGTACCTCGTACATGGCGCGGTTGCGCAACCCGAACGAGAAACTTGAACCTGCGCCTACCAGCGCATAACCTTACGCCACCCACCCACAACCCGGAGATTCCTTGTGAGTCAAGCATCGGCTATAAAAGGCGCTGAGGCCCAGTACAACGACTTCCACGCGGAGCCGCCGATGGTGCAGGGCGACCTCACCTTCCGGCAGATCACGGAGATGGTGTGTGTTCACACCGAGAAGAAAACGCCGCCGCTCTGGTACGTCGCATTCGTCGCTTCGGTGTTAGGTGCTGGGCTCATGCTCTTCATGATTGCGTTCCTGTTCTGGAACGGGATCGGGGTGTGGGGGCTGAACAACCCGGTAGGCTGGGGCTGGGCCATTGTTAACTTCGTGTTCTGGGTGGGTATTGGTCACGCCGGGACGCTGATCTCGGCCATCCTCTTCCTCTTCCGGCAGCAGTGGCGAACGGCCATTAACCGTGCTGCCGAGGCCATGACCATCTTTGCGGTTATATGCGCGCTGGTCTTCCCGGGCATTCATGTGGGGCGCATCTGGTTGGCATATTGGCTCTTCCCGATTCCCAACCAGATGGAGATGTGGCCGCAGTTCAAGAGCCCGCTCCTATGGGACGTGTTCGCCGTCTCTACATACTTCACCGTGTCGCTGGTCTTCTGGTACGTGGGCCTCGTGCCTGACCTGGCCACTGTGCGTGACCGCGCAGCCAAGCAAGGCCGTATCCTGAAGGCCCGTATCCTCGGCTTCCTGTCGCTGGGGTGGACAGGTGGCAATCGGCACTGGCGCAACTACGAGAAAGCGTACCTGCTGCTGGCGGGCCTGGCCACGCCGCTCGTGCTCTCGGTACACTCGGTCGTGTCGTTTGACTTTGCCGTGTCCATCATTCCCGGCTGGCACACCACCATCTTCCCGCCCTACTTCGTGGCGGGCGCCATCTTCTCCGGGTTCGCGATGGTGGTCACGCTCATGGTGGTAGCGCGCTCCATCTATGGCATCCAAGACATCATCACGATCAACCACTTGGAGAAGATGAACATGATCATCCTCCTCACGGGGACGATCGTGGGCTTCGCGTACATCACCGAGTTCTTCGTGGCCTGGTACTCGGCGTATGAGTACGAGAAGTTCATGTTCTTCAGCGTGCGTATGACGGGCGCCTACGCCTGGGCCTACTGGACGATGATGTTCTGTAACCTCATCTTCCCGCAGTTCTTCTGGTTCAAGAAGCTACGCCGCAGTATCCCGTTCATGTTCATCACGTCGATCATCGTGAACATCGGGATGTGGTTCGAGCGCTTCGTGATCACCGTGACCTCGCTCAGCCAGGACTACCTGCCGTCGTCCTGGGATTACTACACGCCGACGTACGTGGACGTCCTGACGTACGTGGGTACGTTCGGCCTCTTCTTCACCTTCTTCCTCCTGTTCCTGCGCTTTATCCCGATGGTAGCCATCGCAGAAGTGAAAGCCATTATGCCGGAGGCCGATCCGCATCACTACGATGATCACGGCGACGGCGCAGCCACGTATGTGAAGCCCGCTATCATCGTCACGCCAGTCGTCAGTGACGCCTCAGACAGCCTGCCACCAGCCGGCATTGACGCGCCGGAAGACGCAGCGTCAGGCGATACCGATACGCAAGAGCCTGAGAAGTCCTAGGCCCCTAAACCGTAGAACACCATGAGCGCAATTAGCGAACTGATCTCGGCAGCGAAGGCCACCATGGGCATCTATGGGGCTAACGAGAACGCCGTATATGGGGTGATGGCTGAGTTCAAGCACCCAGGCGAGTTGTACGATGCTGCCAAGGATGCCCGAAAGGCAGGCTACAAGCGGTTCGATGTACACAGCCCGTTTCCGATTCACGGCATGGATGATGCCATGGGCCTCGGCAACTCCAAGGTTGGCTACTTCACCCTCATTGGTGGCATCACCGGGTTTTCGCTCGGGCTTTGGCTGCAGTGGTGGACGGGCGGCGTGGATTACCCGCTCAACATCAGTGGGAAGCCGTTCTTCGCCTTTGAGCCGTCGGTGCCCGTGATGTTCGAGACTACCATCCTGCTCTCGGCGCTTACGACTGTAGCCACCATGTTTGCCCTCAATGGCCTGCCACGCCCATACAACCCGCTGTTCTATTCGGACAACTTCAGCCGCGTCACCGACGACGCGTTCTTCATGCACATCGCGGCGAACGATCCCATGTTCGATGTGGAGGAGACGCAGCAGTTCCTCCGCAGCATCGGCGGCAAAAATATTGAGGTGATCTACGACCACGGCACGACAGAGGCTCCTGACGCGCCCAATCCTGCGGAAGAACCTCCCATACCCGCGTAACCGCAGCTCGGACCATTCGACGCGCACAATCGCATGACGACTCTACTTCATACCGTTCAACGCAGCACCCTGCTGGCCCTCGTAGCCCTGGTGGCGCTTACGGGGTGCCGCGGTACGCTGTCGGAACGTACGCCGATCCACATCAACCCGAACATGGATTGGCAAGAGCGCTTCGACCCGCAGGAGGCCAACCCGTTCTTCGCCGACGGGCGCTCGGACCGGCCGATTGTGGCGGGCACGGTGGCGCGTGGCTTCCTGCGCGATGACATTCCCTTCTTCGAGGGGCGCACCGAAATGGGCACCTTCGTGGAGACTATGCCTGTGCCGGTTACGCCCGAGTTGTTGCTGCGCGGGCAAGAGCGCTACAACATCTACTGCTCCATGTGCCACGGCGAAGCCGGTGGGGGAAAAGGCATCATCATGGTCGGCAACAACGGCCAAGGTTACGGCTACGTCCCCGCCCCCACCTACCACAGCGGCAACCTACGCCAGGTGGAAGACGGCTACCTCTACGACGTGGTCGCCAACGGCGTGCGCAGCATGCCGGGCTATGCGCAGCAGATCACCGTGGCCGACCGCTGGGCCATCGTGGCCTACATCCGCGCCCTGCAACGCAGCCAGTACGCGCCCGAGACCGATGTGCCCGCCAGCGAGCGCGTACAGGCGCAACAGAACGCGTCGGCCAACATCAATTGAGTGCTGGAGAAAAGGAGCTTAACGGAATCTGACAACGATGGCTGAAAACCTACGCAAGAGGTCCTTCCCGAAGTCGATCATCGACCCGTACTACCCGACAGCCGGGTTGACGGACCGTGCGGCCTATAAGCTCAACAGCAAAAGCCGCATGTGGCTCATCTGCGTCTGCGTGGGCGTGGCGGGCCTCGCGATAGCACTCGTCGGGTTGGTAATCGATAAGATCCAACACAAGCACGAGTTCTTCCCGGCTTACCTGATGGCCTGGACGTTCTGCGCGTCGATCTCGGTAGGCTCCATCTTCTTCGTGATCATCAACCACCTGACGAAGGCTCGCTGGAGCATCGTCATCCGGCGCATCTTCGAGGGCTTTGCCTTCAGCATGCCGATGCTGGCCATCCTGTCCATCCCGATCCTGCTCGGCATCCACGACATCTACCACTGGTCGCATGCCGAGCTGTACACGCCGGGTAGCCCTGAGTTTGATCAGATCATCTATGACAAGCGCGTCTACCTGAATGCGCCGTTCTTCATCGCGCGCGTGCTACTGTACGTTGGTCTCTGGTCGTACATCTCGTGGCGCCTGTGGACGATCTCCATCAAGCAAGACGTGGAAGGCGACCCAATGGCGCCCGTCGAGCTGCGTAAGCTGAGTGCGTGGGGGCTGGCTGTGATGGCCGTGACTACAGCGTTTGCGTCGTTTGACCTGCTGATGTCCACGGACCCGCATTGGTACTCCACCATCTTCGGTATCTACTTCTTCGCAGGCGCGTTTTCCACAGCCATCGCGCTGACCACCTTCACAGCGCTGCTGCTGCAAAAGCAGGGCGAGTCGCTCAAGGGCGTCGTCAGCAAGAGCCACTATCATGACCTCGGCAAGTTCATGTTTGGCTTCACGGTCTTCTGGGCCTACATCGCCTTCAGCCAGTACATGCTGATTTGGTACGGCAACGTCCCCGAAGAGACCATCTGGTATCGCCATCGCCTAGAGCATGGCTGGGAGTACCTGAGTGCGGCGTTGCTTGCGTTCCATTTCATCATACCCTTCGTCATCCTGATCTCGCAAGGCGCCAAGAAGATCAAGCCGCTACTGGCTATCATGGCCATCTGGTTCGTCGTGATGCAGTGGCTGGATCACTACTGGCTCGTGGCGCCCTCTACGATTTATTACGGCGGCAAACACGCGGCCATGAACATTTTTGCTGTTTCGGCAGCGGTTGGCATGTTTGCGCTGTACTACGGCGTCTTCTTGTACCGCCTGGGGCGCCACAGCTTAGTGCCGTACAACGACCCGCGGTTCGAGAAATCGCTCCACTTCCACTAATCAGAGCGTTAGGGATCGCCTCCTTGAACTTTCAGTCATTATTGAAAATAGACGGAGTTAAACCGATACCGGACCTGATCCTATCGCGGTCTCACCCGTTCACATGTTGTAACTAAGAAACGACGCGCATCTTTCATGGCAGACAACCCGACCGATCCCGCACTGGCCAACGTGGCGCAGCAAGCGGAGATGGCCGTAGAGCCAGAAAACATGAACGTGACGCCGATCCTGATGGTGATCGGTGTGATGCTCGTGTTTGTAATTGCGGCGGTCTCTATGACGATGGCGCTCGTCGATGTAGAGCATCAGGAGCGTATTTTGGCGTCCACGATGGAGTCTGGGTATCCGGAGCTGCAGGCCGTCCGCGCCATCGCAGCGGAGGCACTCACGCAGTACGATGTGGTGGAAGGCGATACCAACGTGTACCGCATCCCTATCGACCGGGCGATGCTGCTGCTGGTGAACGATGCCGCCGACACGTACGACACCGGAGAGTTCACCGACCAAGTGACGTTGCTGCCACAGCGGCAGTAACAAAGAGGAGGAGGGGATGATGACGACGCGCACGCACAACAGTAAACAACGCACGGCGGCCCATATCATGGGGCGCGCCCTCCCGGCGTTACTGCTGTTTTTTATGGTGGCCAGACCTGCGCTGGCCCAGCCTGAGTATCGCCCGCCCGCCTTCCTCGATGACATCGGGGTGGACGAGAAGCTCGGCGACACGCTGCCGCTGGATCTGGTCTTCCAGAACGAAGCAGGCGAAGACGTAAAGCTGGGCGACTACTTCGATGGTGAGCGCCCCGTGATGCTCCAATTCGTCTACCTGACGTGCACCACGATGTGCAACCTGCACCTGCAGGAGGTGACGCGCACGCTGAGCGAGATGGAGTGGGTGCCCGGCGGCGAGTTTGACGTGCTGACCATCAGCTTTGACCCGGCCGAAGACGCCCAGATAGCAGCTGCGCAAAAGCAAGCCTACGTGAACCGCTTGGGCAAGCCCGAGGCGGCCGCTGGGTGGCACTTCCTGACGGGCAGCGAAGCCTCCATCCAAGCGCTGACCGAGGCCACGGGCTTCAAGTTTGTCTGGCTGCCCGAGGTTGAGGAGTTCGCGCATGCGGCGTCCTTGATCTTCATGAGCGGCGAGGGGATGATCTCCCGCTACATCCACGGCATGTTGATGCCCCCCCGAGACGTTCGCTTCGCCCTCCTCGAAGCCAGCGAGGGCAAGATTGGCACGACAGTAGATCAGATTCTGCTGTTTTGCTATCAGTATGATCCGCTGGCCAACTCGTATGTAATCCACGCGACCAACTTGATGAAGATGGCGGGCTTGCTTACCGTGCTGGTGCTCGGGGGTATCCTGCTGGTCTTTTGGCGCCGCGAGCGCCGCGACCTTGACGCAGCCACGGCGTGAACGCCTCGCTGACGCCAACCAACTAATTAGAGAGAGACGACATGGGCGACGGTAGTTTTTGGCTTCCCGAAGCAGCTTCATCGCTGGCCTCCGACCTCGATGTGCTATTCTATTTTGTCATCTGGGTGAGCACCATCATCTTCGTGATGGTGGTGACGGCTATGGCCTACTTCACGGTGAAGTACCGCCGCAAGAGCCCCAATGAGCGCCCGCCATTCCTCCACGAGCACAAGCTCCTGGAGACGGCATGGATTGTGATTCCCACCATCCTCGTGCTTATCGTGTTCACCTGGGGCTTTCGCTCCTACGTGAAGCTCACCGTGGCCCCGCCCGACTCGTACGAGATCTACGTGCGCGGATACATGTGGAACTGGGAGTTCACGTACCCGGATCAAGGCTTCACGACCTTGGAGCCGATACTCACGGTACCTGTGGGGCGCCCCATCAAGCTCATCATGTACAGCTCCGACGTGCTGCACAGCTTCTACATCCCGGCTTTTCGCGTGAAGCACGATGTGCTGCCCAATCGCTACACCTCGCTGTGGTTCGAGGCGGAGGAAGAGGGGGAATACCAGGTGTTCTGTACCGAGTACTGCGGCACCTCGCACTCGGCCATGTTGGCCGAGGTCAACGTGGTCTCTGAGGAAGAGTTTGCCGACTACCTAGCATCAGGCGGGGGCGGATACGATGACCTTCCGCTGGAAGAGTACGGCCAGATCCTGTACGCGGGCCAGTCGTGCCAAGCCTGCCACACGTTGGATGGTTCGGCGCTGGTAGGGCCATCCTTCAAAGGGCTCTATGGCGCAACGCGCGAACTGACAGACGGCACCTCGGTAGTCGCTGACGAAGCGTACCTGCGCGATTCTATCGTAAACCCTGCGAGCCAGGCAGCGGTTGGCTTCGTTGCGGGCTCCATGCCCAACAACTACCAAGGGCTGGGTGACCGCGAACTAAACGCGCTCGTTGAGTTTATCAAGGCGCAAGAGTAATTTTGCACGAGCAGACGATTAGGAGTTACAACCCATAAGCACCATGGCAGCACACGGCCCAAACGTCAACTACCTCAACCACGACAAAAGTATTAAGTCGTGGTTGACCACGGTCGACCACAAGCGGATCGGCCTCATGTACCTCGTGGCGGTATCGGTCGCGTTCCTGGCTGCGGGTGTACTCGCCTTGCTGGTACGTGTAGAGCTGATTGCCCCCGGCCAGACGATCATGTCGGCCGACACGTACAACCAGGTTTTTACGCTGCACGGGGTGTTGATGGTGTTTGCCTTCATCATTCCGGCGATCCCTGGTGCCCTGGGTAACTTCATCTTGCCCATTCAACTCGGGGCGAAAGATGTGGCGTTTCCGAGGCTCAACCTAGCCAGCTTCTACATCTACCTCATCGGTATGGCGTTCGTGCTGGGTGCCTTGCTCATCGGCGAAGTAGACACCGGGTGGACCTTCTACACGCCGTACTCTTCGGGTGAAGGCAGCAACGCCGTGCTCATGGTGACCGTGGGGGTTTTCATCTCAGGCTTTGCGTCGATTCTGACAGGTTTGAACTTTATTGTGACGGTGCACAAAATGCGTGCACCGGGGCTCACGTGGAACCGCCTGCCGCTCTTCATCTGGTCGATCTACGCCACGTCGATCGTGCAGGTGCTCGCTACGCCAGTCATCGGGATCACGATGGTGCTGCTCTTCCTCGAAAAGCTGACGGGCATTGGCATCTTTGACCCCGCCCTGGGCGGCGACCCGATCCTGTTCCAGCACTTCTTCTGGTTCTACTCGCACCCGGCCGTGTACATCATGATCTTGCCCGCGTTTGGCATCATCTCCGATGTGATCGCCGTCTTCACGCGGCGCCCGGTGCAAGGCTATACGTTTGTGGCCCTCTCATCGGTGGCCATCGCGTTCCTCGGCTTCCTCGTGTGGGGGCACCACATGTTCACGTCGGGGCAGTCGGCGGTGTCGGCTATTGTGTTCTCGCTCATCACCTACCTCATCGGTATCCCGACGGGGGTGAAAGTGCTCAACTGGGTGGGGACCATGTACCGCGGGTCGATATGGTTGAAGACGCCGATGATCTACGTCCTGGCGTTCCTCTTCCTGTTCTCCATTGGCGGCTTCACGGGCATCATGCTGGGCGTCCTCTCCGTGGACATCCACCTGCACGACACCTACTTCGTGGTGGCGCACTTCCACTACGTGATGATGGGTGGCACGGTGATCGCGGGCTTGGCCGGGATCCACTACTGGTGGCCCAAGATGACGGGGCGGATGTACAACGAGCGCCTCGGGCAAATCGCAGCGGCGTTCATCTTTGTGGGCTTCAACATCACGTTCTTCACACAGTTTGTGCTCGGTAGCCAGGGTATGCCGCGTCGCTACTACGACTATGTGGGCGTCATGGACACCATGCCGTACTTCGAGACGCTCCACGCGATCTCGACGTATGGATCCTGGGTGTTGGCCTTGGGGCTATTCATGGTGCTGGGCTACTTGATGGCCTCAATCTGGACGGGCAAGAAGGCGCCTGCGAACCCGTGGGGCGCGCTCACGCTGGAGTGGACGCACACCACGCCCATGCCCGACCCGCACAACTTCACGTTCCAGCCCATCGTCACGCGCGGCCCCTACGACTACCACTTGGCCGACGAGATCTTCGGCGACGGTGGCGACGGCATGGGCGATGGAGCTACGGTGCCTTCACTGGTGCCCGATACCAGTCCCGGTGTCACCACGCCTCAGCCCTGATCAGCACGCGCAGCTCGTTCAACCTCCTACGGTTACCCTATGTCAACCACGACGGCCCCGACGACGGCTCCTGCAGCGGAAGGCCACGCTGAACATCACCATCCGCCGCATCTCAAGCACTACTTCGTCTCGTCGGAGCAGCAGTTCGACGCGTCGAAGATGGGCATGTGGCTCTTCTTGTTGACGGAAGTGCTGCTCTTCAGCGGAATGTTTGTGGCGTACATCGTCTACCGCGCGTGGCACCCCGAGGTGTTCGTCAAGATGTCGGAGCTGCTCAACCCGTTCTGGGGCGGCTTCAACACCATCGTGCTGCTCGGGTCGTCATTCTCAGCGGCGTTGGCCATCCACTATGCCCAGAAGAACGATAACAAGAAGCTGATCATTAACCTGTGCATCACGCTGATGTGCGCAGGCATCTTCATGGTGGTCAAGTACATTGAGTACACCGACAAATTCTCCCACGGCATCGGGATGGGTGAGTTCTTCGACCCAACTGGGAGTTACGCCCAGTACGCCATCCCGTACGCCAAGCAGTTCTTCAGCATCTACTTCGTGATGACGGGCATCCACGGCGTCCACGTTGTGATCGGGATGGGCATCTTTACCTGGCTCCTGGTCAGGGCGGTGAAGGGGCACTTCAACAGCGAATACTACACCCCGGTGGAGTTGGCAGGACTGTACTGGCACCTCGTGGACATCATCTGGATTTTCCTCTTCCCGCTCCTGTATCTGATCTGATTGGCTCGCCGACGCAAGGCTCGCCGCACTACCGCCCATCACACCTAACCCAACGGCATGGCTCACGCCGCACATACTGACGCTCACCACGACGACGAGCACCACGGGCATCACATCATCCCGTTCTCGCTGCTGGCCAAGGTCTTTGGCGCGCTCGTCTTCCTGACGGGCCTGACCTACGTGACAGCGGTGTACATCCCGCTCGGTCCACTTGAGGTCCCCATCGCGATTCTCATCGCTTGCACGAAGGCAGGCCTCGTGGTCTTCATCTTTATGGGGCTCAAGTGGGACAACAAGGTCAACCTGTTGGCCTTCAGCATCTGTACCATCATTGTGCTCGTGTTCATCAGCATCACCCTGCTCGATACCGAGTACCGAGGCGACTTCGGCAACGTAGATGAACTGCCGCTGGACGACAGACAGCGCATTGAGCAGGCCATTCGGGACCGTGAGGAAGCGTTGAACAACCCGGCCGCAGCGGCCGTGGACACGGCAGCAACCGAGACCGCACTTGCAGATACCACCACGGCGGCTCCATGACGCGGATGCGCACGGACATATTGCCTCACGATGGAAAAAATATCGTCCTGCCCCCTCGTAACACTGGACGCTATACAGTACTTTTGCCGCAGGTCCCTCTTCGACCTAAAGAAGACCCCACC
>JBCCMF010000071.1:0-16953 GCA_039026435.1 Bacteroidota bacterium | reverse complement strand
TCGCCCTGCTGCACGCCGTACCACTGCCCGACCGTGCGGCGGATGCGTTCGCGCAGGATCGGCGAGGCCATGACGCCGCCGTTAAACAAGATGTGCGTGGGCACGGCATCGCGCCCCGTGTGTTCGCGGACAAGCGGCGCGTACCGGCGCAGGAATGCGCTCAGGTGCCGCGTGATGGCCGGGTCAGACTCGTACGGCAAGCCGAACTCGGTGAGCCCCGCCCGGCTCTGGCGCTGCGGGTCGTCGGCGAAGCTAGACGCGGGGAAGAAGCCATCCAGTAGCAAGCGCTCCACATCGGATGCGTTGAGCGTGCTGCTGAGCGCGCCGCCGATCAGGCTGGAGCCGCTGCCCATCACGGTCACGACTTCGCTGGCGTCGTCGTCATCAGTGGAGAGCAAGCGCTCTTTGGCAAGGCGGCAGCGGTGGACCAGCTGGTGCCAGCGCTGCGCATCCAGCTTGCCCGGCCCGCCCACGAGGTCGATCTCGACGTGGCGGCCGAGTGCGTTGTCCATGTTGTCGCCGCCGAGCATGAGGTGGTCGCCCACAGCGAGGCGGTCGAAGCGGAAGCCGCCGTCCTCGGCATCGGCCAGCGCCACGAGCGAGAAGTCGGTGGTACCGCCGCCGATGTCGCAGACGAGCACGAGGTCGCCCGCCGCCATCTTGGCCCGCTGCGCCCGCGTATCGCCCGACATCCACGCATAGAACGCCGCCAGGGGTTCTTCGAGCAGGATTACCTTGTCGAGTCCCGCCCGACGTGCGGCGGTCACGGTCAATTCGCGCGCGACCTCGTCGAAGGATGCTGGGACGGTCAGGATGACGATCTGGTCGCGAAAGGGCGCGGGCATCGTGTGGTCCCATGCCTCGCGCAGGTGCTGGAGATAGCGACGGCTCGCCTCCACGGGCGAGACTTGGTCGACGTCTTTTGAGGCTCCCCACGGCAGCAGGTCGGCGGTGCGGTCTACGCCGTCATGGCTCAGCCACGACTTCGCCGACGCCACCAGCCGCCCCGGCACCTTGGCACCCTGTTCGCGGGCCAGCTCGCCCACGGCGTGCGTACGCTCCAGGTCCCACGGCAGCGCGGTACTGCCCTCGGGCAGGTCGTAGCCGCCCAGCAGGTACAGAAACGACGGCAGCCCCTCGCGCCCTTGCACCTCGCCCGGCGCCACCAGCTGCGGCACATCAAACGCCTCAATCACCCGCCGCCCCTTGACCTTCGCGCCGTTCAAGTCCACGTAGGCGACGGCCGTGTTGGTCGTGCCAAGGTCGATACCGATAACGTACTGAGCGGGCATTGCAGGGATTCGGGGTTAGGAGTTCGGACGCGCTATGCGCTTTTGGTTTTCGACGAGGGATTGCTGATGGCTCGGCGCTAATCATCGAAATACGAACAGGCCGCAGGCCGCACGAGATCCGAACCGCTAGCCCCGAAGCTCGAATTCCAGCTTCCAGCGCTGCTCCGTGTCGCGGGCGACGCACCAGAGTTCGAGCGTGCCGATCTCGGTGACCTTGCTTTCGAGCCAGACGGGCAGGATGGTGCCGCCTTCCAGGTCATCGGAGGCCGCGAGGTTGGCGTCCATCGTGGCGATCTCGTCGATCTCGCCGCCCCAGTCCTCCACGATCTCGCCGACGGTGTCGTGCTTGCGCGTGGTGGAGCCGAGCAGCTTAAACACTGCCTGATCCCCCACGACGAGGCCAAATTCTTTCTGCCGGATCTGCGCGTCGCTGCCTTCTTCCATGCCGAACGGCACCACGCAGAGCGCCTTGATGGGCGTGGGGATGCCGGGCACAGCAGGCATGTTGCTCTCAACGCCGATGTAGTACGTCTGCGCCGTGCCCGCCTTGATGCGGATGCCACGGCCTTTGCGGGCGAGGCCGTAGTACGTGGCGCCATGCGCCACCGCGTGGTCGAGGCTGATGGACGGCAGCTCGCGGACCTCGTTCTGCGACCAATGGCGGAGCACATCGAGCACCTGCGAACGCAGCGCGTTGGCCTTCATGACGCCGCCGTTGAACAGCACCGCTGACGGGAACGCCGCCTCGGTGCGGCTGAGGAACTGGGCAAGATGCCGCGTGATGGCGGGATCCGACTCGTACGGCAGGCCCATCTCGCGCACACCCACCTTGGCCTGCCGCTGCGGATGCTCGTGCGCCTCCACCTTCGGGAAGAAGCCCGCCACGAGGATCGTCTCGATCTCCTGTCGGGTCAGCTCCGTCCGTATCGTCCCGCCGATGAGCGAGGAGCCGCGCCCGAGGATCACGATGGGCTCAGATTCGAGGTTGGGATCGGAGAGCAGCCGCTCCTTGGCCTTGCGGCACTGGTGGGCGAGGCCACGGAATTGCCAGTTGTCCAGGTTGGTGTCCTGGCGGGCCAGCTTGCCGCGCAGGGCGTAGGCCAGCGTCAAGTCCATGTTGTCGCCGCCGAGCAGGATGTGGTCGCCCACGGCCACGCGGCGCAGGTCGAGGTTGCCGCCCTCCTCCACGACCTCGATCAGGCTGAGGTCGGTGGTACCGCCGCCGACGTCGCAGACGAGCACGGTCTCGCCCAGGCCGATGAGGTCGCGCCAGTGGTCTTGCTGCGACTCAAGCCAGGCGTAGAACGCGGCTTGCGGCTCCTCCAGCAGCGTCAGGTTGTGCAGTCCGGCGGCTTGTGCCGCGCGCACGGTCAACTCGCGAGCGACGGCGTCGAACGAGGCGGGGACGGTCAGGTAGACGACTTGCCGTTCCAGGCGCAGGGCGTCCTCCTCGGGGGCCATGTGGTGATTCCACGCGGCGCGCAGGTGCTTGAGGTAGCGCGTGGCGGCCTCGACGGGCGAGACGCGACGCGCATCGGCGGGCGTCTCCCACGGCAGGATGGCGGCGGTGCGGTCCACGCCGGTGTGGCTCAGCCACGACTTCGCGGATGCCACGAGGCGCATCGGCAGCTCGGCGCCACGCTCGCGGGCAAACTGGCCCACGGCGTAGTCGATGTCGCCTTGCCACGGCAGCCGCAGCGCGCCCTCGGGCACATCGTGGGGGCCTGGCATGAAGAGGAACGATGGCAACAGCGGTTGGGCTTGGATCTCGCCCGGAGCCACCACCTGCGGCATGTTGAAAATGTGGATGGCCGGGGCCTCGAACTCGGGCACGGCGTTCTCGGTGAACGCGACGACACAGTGCGTCGTCCCCAAGTCGACCCCGACAATGTATTTCGGATCAGACATTGGATTCCTCCATTTCGGGCGGTGACGCGAAGGTTTGTCATCCCGACGACCGTGGGAAGGAGGGATCTCCCCCTTGAAGGTCATGCACAGCGAAAAAGTGGGAGATCCCTCGGCTTCGCTCGGGATGACAAAGCGCGCACGGTGGGCGCTGGGTCACCACATAGGTTCAGTCTACAAAGCTAGCGCACCTCAACCTCAGCGGGCGCGACGACCATGTCGGTGTCTTTGCCGGGGAGTTGCTCCGGCAGCTTGACCTCGGCCACGCGCCAGCCGCGATGCTGGACGCTGCCGTTAAACGGGGGCTCACCCGCGACGCTGCCCGTCAGGCGGATGGCTTTAGCGTCGAAGTCGGCGGCCACGGTGATGTCGCTGCCTTCCGGCACGTCGTAGATGGGTTCGAGGACCATGCTCTCGGCAAGGGCCTCTTTGCATCCTTCGTGGACGTTGCGCACGGCCGCGCCAATCTGCGCATCGGTGAACGGGCGGATGTCCTCTTGCAAGAAGTCGAGCAGGCGGCCCTTGCGTTGCAGCACGGACAGCAGCTGGATGGCGAGTGCGGGCGACGGCTTGGGCAGCGCCAGCGGCTCGGGCTTCGGCGGCGGCGGAGCGGGTGCGGGCTCAGCAGGTGCGGCATTGTTGAGGGCTTTGCCTACCACTTGGGCCACAACCAGCGAGGTGGCCAGCGTGAGGCCCAATCCGATGGCGATGAAGAGCGACGTCTGCCCGCTCTCGCCCATCCCGAGCGCGAAGTAGAGCCCCACCAGCATCAGGCTGTTCATCACCAGGATCACCAAGCGGACTTGTGTAACGACGAGCGTATTCTTGCTATTCATACATCAACTGATCAAGCAGAGCCCCTTGATCTGGGCGCGTTGATAGGATTCAAAACAGCCGCTACCAACCAGCGGAGCGCAGTTTTGTTAACCGCGCCCTTCGAAATCTGCGCGGATTGCAGGGTTCAACAGTCTCACACCGGGAAATCTGGCAGCTCACCCGTCGGCCGCGCCGAGGTTCAGGAGTTGTCTACGCGGAGTTGGATGGGGGCCTCGAAGAACTCGAACAGCGTGTCGCCGCGCAGGCCGAGGCGGAGGGTTTCGAGCGGAATGACTTCCTCGGGGCTGATGTTGCCCAGGTTGACGTTGGCGCCGAACTGCTTGATGAACCACACCTGCTGCCCCTTCTTCGGCGCCTCGAAGATGATGCGGTCTTGGCCCACCATGTCTACGATCTCGTCGATGAGCCCCGAGCGGACTTCGCCGTTCGGACGGAAGATGCCCGCGGTCCCGCTCTCACGCGCTTCGCAGATGACGCGCCAGCTTCCGGCCTCCAGCTCGGCCTGGATCATCTGCACCCACTTGTACGGCGGCATGATCTTCTGCTGATCCTTCGAGCCGACCTCGCTGAGCACCGTGAAGTCCTCGGCCAGCGACGCGATGCAGCGCACCTTCTCATCATGCGGAATGTTGAGCGAGCCGTCCGATACCTCCACATGCGTCACCCCAAGGTCGCCCAGGAGCGCCCGGTACGCATCGAGTTGACCACGCATATAGAACGCCTCGAACAGCGTCCCGCCGAAGTAGACCGGCAGCCCGTAGCTCTTGTAGATGTCGAGCTTACGGTGGAGACCCGGCGTGATCACCGACGTGCCCCAGCCAAACTTGACGACGTCGATGTAGTCGGCGGAGACCTCTAAGGTGTCTTCCACCTGGCGGGGTGAGAGGCCTTTGTCGAGCATCAACGTGATGCCATCGTTGCGGGGCTTTTCGGGACGTTGAGGGAGGCCAATCAGGCCAAACTGCGCTTGATTCATGGAGGGACGTCGCGGCGTAGTTAAGGAGGACACGGCCCGGGCTTGTTACGGAAGCCTAGCCGACAGCCGCGCAAGATACAAAAACCTCAGCATCTGCCCAACGAGCCGTAGACACTCAGTCGCGCACGCGGATCTCGACGACGTGCGCTGGATCGGCGTTGGCGTCGAGCTTGAGCGCTTCGGCCACGGCTCGCGACACGTCCATCACCTGCGCGGCGTCGACCAGCGTGCGGTCGGTGACTTCGGCGAAGGTGGCATAGCCTGTGGCGGTGTTGGTGAGCAGCACGACCGTCCCGAAGGGCAGCGTGGCGTGGCTCACCGTCAGTTGCGCCGGGTCGTACGGCCGGGCGTTGGCCATGGCACGGCCCTCGAACGGCGCTGGATAGACCGATACGGCGCCCTGGTAGTCGGGCGGCGGAGGCACATCCGAGGGCGACTCTTGCATGGCGTTGATGGCGCGACCGTTGGCGGGCACCTGCAGCACCTGCCCGATGCGGATGGTGTTGCCGGAGAGGTTGCCGTTCATGGCACGAATCGTGGCCACATCAGTCTGGTAGGTGCGGGCGATGGCGAAGAGCGTCTGGCCGCGCTCCACGGTGTGCGTGAGCACGGCGAAGCGCGCGGGCAGCCTCAGCTCGGCACCCACAGGTAGTACCGTGGCGAGATCGGGGTTGAGCAGCAACAGCGTATCGACGGGGACGCCCGTTTGGCGAGCGATGCGGTACATGGTGTCGCCGCGCTCTACGAGGTAGCGGCCGTAGACCGCGTTCGGATCTGGCTGCGGCGGCGTGTTGGTGGCCGGGATGGCATCGGACGGAGGCGGTGCCGAGATCGGGTCGATGACGGGGATGATCTGACTGGAATCGATTTCAGCGGGCCTGACCTCGGGCTCGGGCGTGCGCGCGCCCTCCTCGTGCGGCGCCTCCACGATCAACAGCTGCCCCACCTTCACCAGGTTATTGGGCAGGTCGTTGAGCTGGCGCAGCTCCGCCATCGACAGGTTGTGCTGCTGCGCGATGCTGAACAGCGTGTCGCCCTGCTTTACCGTGTAGACCTTGGCCTCCTGCGCGAGCAAGGGCGTGGCGCAGATCAGCATAAGCACGGCCATCCAGGCGGTGCAGCGGTCACTCATCGTCATCATCGAAGCCTATGCCTTGCAGTTGCATGAGAAGGTCCCGCATCTCAGAGACGGCCTTGAAGTCGCGTTGCCGCTGGCCTTCCTGGATGCCCCGGTCGAGGACCGCGATAGCGTCATCCGTACGGTCTTCGTCGCGGTAGACCTCCGCGAGGTGGTAGTACGTGCCCACGTAGTCGGGGTGGTCGCGCACGAGGCCCTCGAAGAAGGCCACCGCCTGCTCGGGCTGCCCGGCCTTGCGGTACTCCTGCGCCAGCGCAAACTGCGTGAAGGTGTCGGTGGGGTCCTCGTCGTAAAACGCGAGCAGCGTCTCGATGCGAGAAGCGGACATGGCGATGCACTGTCGTGGAGGGAGGAACAGATGCAGACCACGCGGATGCACCGGGCATTGTTTCGCAGCATACCCTACCTTCCGCCCCATGAAAACCTCTGCCGTATCCGTCCCTGGTACCGATGGTTAGCACGCCCACAACCGCTCACGCACCTATCGTGTACCTCTCGCGCGTTCTTCTTGTTGGATGGATGGTGCTCATGGCGCCACTGTCAATCCTGGCCCAACCGACGGTTCAGGTGGATGTGGTCGATGTCGATGCCCTGCGCCTCTCCGACTTCGACATCACCCGCCCGGCGTTCGCCCCTGTCCTGCTGATTGCCACGATCACCAACGACGAGCGCCCCCGCCCTCTTCGGCTGCTTATCGATGTGACGGGGCAGGCTAACGGCTACCTGGGCCAGGGCCGTATCCTGCTTGGCACCATGACGCCGGGCGAAGTGCGCATGGTCACCAACCGCGACATCACCCAGTTTGCCCTGAGCGACGTGGGCGACACGATCTTGGATCGCGCTTTCGAGACGGGCGTGCTGCCACCCGACCTCTACAGCTACGCCGTGACGCTGGAGGACCTGACGAGGGGTCAGCCTGTAGCCGAGGAGGTGGGCGAGGTGGAGACGACCAACCCGGGCAACGAGCTTGACCTGGTTGGCCCGGGGCTGCCCTTCGATCAACCGCTCGAAACGCTGGCCTCGCCGTTCCCGCTGTTCCAGTGGTTCACCCAGAGCACCAGCGTGGACTTCGCGCTGTACGAGGTGCGGCCAGGTCAGGTGGCGCCAGAGGATGTGGTAACGGGACAACCTGTCTTCAGGCAGGACGAGATCGAGGCGCAGCAACTGCTCTACCCGAGCTTTGCCGAGCCGTTGCAGCCCGGCATGACGTATGCGTGGCAGGTGGAGGCACGGGTGCAGACGGCCGCTGGCCTGGAGCGCATCCCCAGCCCCGTCTACCGCTTTCAGATCGAGGCGGTAGAAGACGCTATCACGAATCTCTTTGCGGATGGCACGGCAGCAGACCCGGCAGGCTTCGATACGCCTGCACGTACGGACCCGCCGCCAGCCCAGCGTCTCCTCACACTATCAGTGGAGCCGCAGGAGGCCTACGTCAGCACAGGCGAGGCGGTGGCCTTCAGCTACACGAGTCAGGTTGAAGGCGTAGACACGTTGCTCACCGATGTGCAGTGGACGGTGGAGCCTGCAGACGCAGGCACGGTGGATGCCACGGGTCGGTTTACGGCGGGTCAACAACCCGGCTTCGCCGCTGTCCGTGTGCAGTGGGGCGACGATGAGGACGTGCAAGACTACGCCTCGGTGATCATCAGCGCGCCCGATGCCCAACCGCAGGTCACGCTGCTCTCCCCCGCCGACGCAGCAACCAATGTGCTGCCCTATCCGCTGTTCACGTGGCTGACCGAGCAGCTGCCCACTGGCCTCAAGCCGCGCTACCGCGTTCAGCTCTGGGCGGCTTCTACCGACGGCGGTGTACCGCAAGGCGAGCCACTCTGGCAGGCTACGACGGAACAGACGACGCTCACGTACCCCGCTAGTGCGCCCGTGCTCGAAGAGGGTGCCAGCTACGCGGCCCGCGTGGACCTGCTCGGCGCCAACAACGCGCTGCTCGCCCAGTCGGAAATCGCTGCGTTCACGCAAGAGCGCCAAGGCAAGGTGGCATGGGAGCTGTTCGAAGCGTGGGACGACGCGCAGCAGACGGGCACCGACGACAGCTCGCTGACGCTCTTGTTGGAGATCATAGCGCCAGGACTGAACGGGGCCACACGGGAGCAGCTCGGCGACTCGGGCGCGCAGATCGAGTACGAGGAAGGCGTGTGGGTGCAGGTCTCGGCGCCCTTCACGGCGCTGGCGGACCTGGCGGCGTTCCCGTTCGTGCGGACGCTATCGCTGCCCGCCCCGCCGCAGCTCAACGGCGAAGTCGCCGCCGATCTGGGCGCGGCGGTACCGCCTACCGCCACGGCGCCCATGCCAACACGAGCGCCTGTGCGCATGGCGGTGATGGAGTTCGGCTTCGACGAGGGCGTGCTGCCCACCATCCTGGGCGACCGCACGTACACCACGCGTTCGTTCCGCCCCGACAGGCGCATCAGCCCAAACCGCTCGGCCGCCAACCACGGCACGGCCACGCTCACGGCCTTGGCCGAGCACCTTGATGCCGAGACGACGGTGCACCTGCTCAACTTCAGCACCGAGGTCGAGTTTTTAGCCGCGCTCCGCCACGCTGTCGATGAGCTGAACGTGCAGATCATCACCTGCTCGGTGTGGTGGATGCAGGCGTTCGACGACTACGACGGCACCTCGTCTTTCGCGCAGCAGATCGACCAGATCGTATCGGGTAAGGCGCTGTTCGTGGCGGCGGCGGGTAACTTCGCGCGCAGCCATTGGGAGGCAGCGTTCACGGATGCCGATGACGATGCCGCACACGAGTTTGCAGGCGGTCAGAACTACCTCTCGCTCGACCTCAGCAGCGACCAGGTCTACCAGTTCCTCGTAACCTGGGACGACTGGGACGCGCTCGCCCACGACCTCGACATCGTACTGTTCGATGAAGAAGGCTCGCCAATCCTCCGTGCGCCGCGCCGGCCGTATGCCTCGCGCAACAAGCAAGGGCCGGGTCAATTTGAGCGGCCGCTTGAACTCATCCGCGGCTTCCGCCCGCCCTACGCTGGCGTGCGCTCCTATCGGCTCGTCGTGGAGCATCGCAAGCCGGAGCAGCTCGCTAGCAGCGTGCCGACGTTCGAGGTGTACACCTACCCTGCGCCCGAAGCGGCCGTGCCTGCGCCCGAGGCGCGCAGCAGCCTGAGTTGGCTGGCCACCACGCGCTCCGTGCTGCCCGTCACCGCTGAGGACTACGCCGACGGCTCGCAAGGCCCCACCAACGACGACCGCCTCCGCCCCGACTTCGCCGCCGAGGGGCAGGTGCTGTTTGGCAACGTAGAGCGCCAAGGCACGTCGTTCGCCGCCCCCCGCGTGGCCGCCGCCTTTGCACTGATCTACGCGGCCAACCCCGAGTGGAGCCAGGACGAGGCGACGCTGTTCTTGCGGCAGTTCACCTCCTCGCCTGGAGAAAAGAACCCGCGCTCAGGCTGGGGCGAAGTAGACTTCGACGCGCTGAAAGCGGCACTGAGCCAGTAGTCGCTACTCATGCCAGTTCTGAAATTCACAGTGCAGCACACCAGCTAACTTTGTCATCCCGAGCGAAGCCGAGGGATCTCCCACTTGTGCGTTTTGCAAAACGTGTACTGGGGAGATCCCTCGGCTCCGGCCTGCGGCCTCTGCTCGGGATGACAACTTCGATCGCGCAATCATCCCCCGTAGCCCCTACTCGGGCGCCGTGTAGGTGGGCATGAGCGCCCACTGGTCGAACTCGAAGCCGTCTTCGCGCATCGCAAACTGGATGCTGTAGATGCCTGCCTCGGGGATGTCGAGGTAGATCAGTTCGGGCACGCCCGTGTGGACGGCGTCGGTGCGCTGGCGGCTCTCCCATGACCACGCCCGCTTGTTACCGTCGAACTGCATGCGCTGGCCGCTGGCGGGCCACGTGCCGTTCAGGCCCACGTGGATGCCGTTGTCCTCGGTCCCCGATGTGTGCGTGCGCACCCAAACGTAGTAGCGCCCCGGCGACTTGACGTGGGCGTAGTACGTGAGCGTGCCCATGCGCCCCGGCGTGTTGGCGAAGCTGACGTCGTCCACGAGCGGGTCGTCGTGCGTCCTGCGCGTGTCGGTCAGGGCTTCGAGATAGACGCCGCTGCTGGCGCCTGCGGCATTGTTGCCATCGGGGTCGTTGCCTGCGTCGTACAGGCTGTCGGCGCCCGTCGCGTACCACTGCCGCTGCGACGTGTTGGTCTGATGGACGAAGGCCTCGGCCTCAGCCACCAGGTGCCCATCCGCCTCGACCAGCATCGACGCCATGTACTCCACCGCGTGGCGATCGGTGAGTGGCACCACCACGGGCGCGCCGCGCTTGAGCGCCTTGACGACGAGTTCGCTGCCCGCATCGGGATCGAACGCCACCTCCAACTTCATGAGCGCGCCGGGCGCCAGGATGTGCGGAAAGTCGATGTCGGTCATGACTTGCCCGCCGCCGTGGACGAGCGCGTGTGCGACGACGAGCGCTTGGTTGCCGCCCGCGTTGGCGATGGTCACGCGGGCCTTTCCGCTGCCCATCGGCTCCACGGCTACGGCCTCCAGCATGCTGCCTTCGACCGGGATGCCTATGGGGATGCGCTCGCCTTGCGTGTGGCTGGGCATCGCCACGGCAAGGTGTTCTAACGCCGTGATCTCGGGGCTGCCGCCGCGATTCGCGCAGCCGCCCGCCACGTAGAGCCCTTCCGGCGTGTTGATCACCTGCGTCCCGTGCCGCCCTTGCGCCAGACTCGGCAGCGCCCGCCACGTCTCGGTGGACGGGTTGAGCGCCTCCACCTGCTCATGCGCCTCCACCTGCGCCGCGCTCTCGCCGCCGACCACGATGACCTCACCGCCGACCACCGCCACGCCAGTACCTGCGCGTTGCGTGGGGATGTCGCCTTTGGGCGAGGGCAAGGTGCGCCACGTCTGGGCGCCGATGTCGTACACATCGACCTCGGCCACCGTCCCGCCAAAGCCCGAGCTCGGGTCTGAGCCCGACCGCCGGCCGCCCGCGGCGTAGAGCTGGCCGTTCACGATGGCGGCCATGAAGTGGTCGCGAGCACGCGGCGCATCGGGAAGCTCGGTCCATGCCCCTGTGGCGGGATCGTACACGTCCAGCCACGGCACCCAGTGCGACTGGTGCCCGTTCACGATGCCGCAGACCACGTACAGCTTGTCATCGTGTACCACCACGCCCGCCGCGCCGCGCCTCCGGTGTGCGGGGATCTCAGGACCAACGATCCATCGGTCCTGCGCCGGGTCATAGAGGTAGATGTTCGCCAGCGGCGTCTCGCTCGGCCATCCGCCCGTGAACGCGCCCACCACGTACAACAACCCATGATGGGCCACCGCCTGGAAGTGGTGCATCTCGACGGGCGGCTGCGCGCCCTGCGACCACGTCTTTGTGGCTGGGTCGTAGATGTCGATGGGCTTCATGCCGCGACCGCCGACGAGGTAGAACTTGTCGCCCACCTGCACGAAGGCGTTCTCGTGACGCGGCTTGCCATCGGTGTCCGTGGTGACGGGCTGCCAAGCGTCGGCGGTTTGGGCATGGGCCGCGAGTGGCCATGCGAGGAGGATGAACGCGAGGAGAATGCGCATGCGACGAGCCGAGCGGATGGTGAGTGAGGTAGTAAGCTACGCCTCGGCCGACCGAGGTGCCAGTGTAGCAAAAAGGCTCGCCGACCGAAGCCGACGAGCCTTATGCAAATCACAGTGCGGTGCGTGTCAGGATTGCTCCATCGTACCGTAGGTGATGAGCTCGACCTCGCTCCCATCGCCCGTGGTGACCTTACGCGTCTCCTCGTCGAAGAAGAGCATCATGCCCATGCGGTCCGACATTTCGGCCAGCGAGATGATGGTCTGCGTCTTGATGGCCACATCGATGTTGCCGTTAGGCTGCGTATCGGTACGGATGGCGTCGAAGAAGTTCGAGATGTGCGCGGGGATGCTCACGCCCGGCTCGATGTTCTCGTGGATCTCCTGGTCGGCCAGGTCGGCGAACGGACGCTCGGGGCGCAGCTCCAGGCGGTTACCGCCGAAGTAGAGCGTGGCTTCGTGGCCGCGGATCACCTGACCCAAGCCCTGCTCGTTCACGGTGCTGCCCAGGATGACCATCGACATGCCGCTCGGCATCTCGGCGATGAGCTGCGTGTTGTCGGGCACATCGCGGTCGGGCGTGACCTTGCGCGTGCCGTGGCACGAGACGCGCACGGGGAACTCCGGCGCCCCGGTCGCGATGATGAGCGGGTGGATGCGGTGGGCCAGCAGGTCGCCCAGGATGCCTGCGCAGTACGGGTAGTACTTGCGCCAGCGGTGGTACTCGTCGGCGCTGAACGGACGGTCTGACACGGGGCCGAGCCACGTCTTCCAATCGACGGTGTCGGGGCTCAGGTTCTGGTCGATGCCGTAGTTCCACTCGCCGTCGGGGTTGTTGCGGCAGTAGGAGTCCTGCGCCAGCACGGGGGCGCCGATCATACCGGACTGGATCAGCTCGGCGGCTTTGTGCCACTTGCCCTCAGTGCAATACTGGGAGCCGACCTGGAACTTCATGCCCGTCTCCATCGCCTTGTCGTAGATGTCGAAGGCTTCGCCGAGGTAGCGGGTCATCGGCTTCTCGCAGTAGACGTGCTTGCCCGCGTCCATCGCATCGATGGCGATCTGCGCGTGCCAGTGATCTACGGTGCCGATAAACACGGCGTCGATGTCGTCGCGGTCGATGATTTCGCGGTAGTCGCTGTAGACGTCCGTGCCCCAGGCGCTGAGCTCGCCCATCTTGGCGGCGGCGCGGTCGCGACGGTCGGCGAACAGGTCACAGGCGGCGGCGCCCACGGCGTTCATAGCGTCGGTGTTGCGATGTACCGAGCCGAGGTGCGAGTTGAAGCCTTGCCCGCCCACGCCGATGAAACCGACGACGAGGCGGTCGTTGGCACCGAGCACGCTGCCTGTGGCTGGCGCTTTGCCGTAGCTGAAGACTTTAGGGCTCTTCGCCGCTGCGGTGGCGCCCAGCCCGGAGGCCATCGCTGCGGCCGCCACGGCGCCTTTCTTCAGGAAGCCTCGGCGCGAGGCGTTGTGGTTCGTCGTTTTGTTTTTCATACGTATCCGTAGACTTGAGTGGATAGAACGGGTTGGATCAACAGGGACAAGGCGGTCCAGCGAGGAACCTCGACAGGCAATATCCTGCCCTCGGCACCAAAAGGTACGGGATTTTCGGTAAAGATTGGTAGCGCTTCCTCCGGTAATTCGCCGCGGAACTGTTCTTGCGGCACTCCAGTACCCGGCGGTAGCCCGCTACACTCCAGCAAGACAATACGTTAACACTAAGTTTGATGCAAGCCATGACAACCCTTCGGCGCACGATCCTTCTTGCCTTTTCCATCCTGTTTCTCCCGGCCGCACTCCATGCGCAAGTGACGCTCAGCATCCTCCCTGAGAGCCAGATCACGGTAGACGGCACCTCTAACAAGAGCGACTGGACCGTCACCGCGCAGGCATTTGAAGGTTCGATCACGGTGAACGATGGCTACGCCGACGGTCCCGAGGTCTCAGCGGTAGCACTCAACGTGACGGCCAAGGAGATGAAGAGCGGACGCAGCACCATCATGGACCGCCTGATGTGGAAGACGCTCAACGCCACCCAGCACGCCAACATCACCTATGCCCTCACCGCTGCCGAAGTCGTGGCGCAGACCGACGAAGGCTACACGCTCAACACCATGGGTGAGCTGACGCTCTCTGGCGAGACGAAGGAGATCCAGATGGAGGTCATCGGCTCGATGGGCGACGACGGGCAGATGCACTTCGTGGGCCAATACCCGCTGCTGCTCACCGACTACGGCATGACCCCGCCCACCGCCATGTTCGGCGCCCTACGCACCGGCGACGAGGTGATCGTTAAGTTCGACCTGGTAGCAGCCCAGCAATAGGCCTCACCCGGATAACACCCCTGGATGTACAGAGCCCGGCCTCAGCATAAGCGCTGAGGTCGGGCTCCTCAGTTTGTACTTGGGGTGACGTTTTCCTGCTTTTGGTTGTGCCCGTCAACGATCCATCACGCCAATCGAGGATCGACCTTGAAGGGCAACGGCCCTTCGATCTGCAATTCACCGAACTGCGCGTGCTGAGGATTGATCAGGTAATTGCAGTGATGAGGGACGACGGCACTCGGCACGCGCAGCACCACCGAGTCCTGATCTCGAAACCACTGCGCCCCAAACCGCTGCACGTGTGGGCGCCAGAGCAACGCATCCCAGGCGATGGGTAAGAGGTCATCCTCGGCCACGAGCAGGTGACGCTCAGGGTCCAGCTTCACCTTGAACAGCACATACGCTTGCTTCAGCAGCGCCCGCGCCTGCGTGTGAACCAGCGTTTCCAGGAGGGCGCTTGCCGGACTGTCAGACGCATATACGATACCCGTCCCAGCATGGTGCCAGCGACCGGGGTAATGAAGCGCTCCGATGCCTGAGAATGCCGCGTCGGCGTAGGCCGCTTTCGTGAGGCGGTACATGGTCATACGAAAGATAGCTACTGAACGCTCGCGGCTCAGGACGGCGTCAAGAAATGAATACTCGTCAGCATCTGCTCCACCAGCCGCATGCCCGGCTCGGTATCGAGGTGCGCCACGGGCGTATCCCCGCCAAGTCTATCGTTGGGCGTTGTCAGCCACGCTACTGCGTCAGCCTGCTGGTTCTCGAAGGCAGGCAGCGCGACTTGGTAGATGTGCACAAACCGCCACAACCGGTCAGATTCGGCGCTGCTCAGTTGCCCATTGCGTCGGCGGCGTTGCAGCGTACGCTCAGAGATGCCCAATACGCGAAGAAGTACATCTTGCGTCAGGGCGAGCGTGCGCGCTACCTCGTCGAGCGCACTGTAGGCTAGACCTTGGCGGATTTCGCGCGCTGAAAAGCCTCGCAACACTGGTGACGCCTGCCGCTGCTGCATCTTGCGGCGAAAGGCTTGCTGCGCTGTGCCTGAAGCTAGATCACCCGAAATCATTCGTCATGGCTCGGCGGATAGGACGTGTTGCGTTTGGTATCAGCAAATGCTGGGCTTGTTTCACGCATGTGGCATATGCGTCTAGACGCAGGTCTTGCCATAACCAGATCTCTACAGGCAAAAAGCCCGGCCTCGGCATAAGCGCTGAGGTCGGGCTTTTCGTTGGTACCCGGGGTGGGGCTCGAACCCACACTTCCGTAAAGAAACTGGATTTTGAATCCAGCGCGTCTACCAATTCCGCCACCCGGGCCAGTGTGGGCGCCCTAAACCACAGCACACCGGCCGGGTTTCCGGGCGCCGCGGCCTAAAAATCCTGCTTCAGCGGGTGGACCGTCACCTCGTCGAGCACGACGTACGGAGGCTGCGTCAGCACGGTGTGGACGGTCTCGGCGACCGCCTCGGGGCGTAGCGCCCACGTCTCGTCGCGCGTGCCTGCCTCCCCACCGCCAAAGTATGTGTCGATGATGCCGGGGAGCACCACCGATACCTTGACGCCGTGCGCCTTGACCTCGCGCAAGAGCGACCCGGAGAAGCCCACCACGCCATGCTTGGCCGCTACATACGGCGCCATATTCGGGACGACACGCCGCCCGATGTCCGAGGCGATGTTGACGATCTGACCGCCTTGCTGCCGGATCATGTGGGGCACCACGGCATGTGTCATCAGCATGAGCCCGGTCAGGTTGACGTTGACCACCGTCAGGATCTCGTCGCGGCTCCACTCGGGCAGCGGCTTGTACCAGCTCAGCCCGGCGTTATTGATCAGGATGTCGATGCGGCCGAACTGGGCGATGGCGCCCTCGACGACGTGGTCGATCTGGTCAGCATCGGTGACATCGAGCGGGGCGATGACGACGGGCTCACCGGAGAGGGCGCGGGCAGCCTCGGCCACCTGCTCCAACGCAGCGCGGTGGCGGGCGCTCAGGATGAGACTTACTCCGGCAGCTGCGAGGCGGAGCGCGATGGCACGACCCAGGCCGCGGCTGGCGCCTGTGATCAGGGCCACCTGATTGTTCAGCGAAGCGGTCATCGGTTCATCGAAGAGGCGTGAGGGTTCGTCGGAGCAGTGCCAAGGTAGGAATCGCGCTTGAGCGAAGTGGCTGCACACCAACGCTTCTCATCCAATCTCTACCGTATCATGGGCCAGCAGCAGCTTCTCCTCATTGTCCTAGGCAGCGTCGTCGTGATGATCGCCGTCATCGGCGCCTTTGCGGGCTTCACGGAGAAGCGCGCCCAGTGGGATGACGAGACACGCCGCCTGGCGATGCTGGAGCTGGCCACCGAAGCTCAAGCCTGGAAGGCCCGCCCGGCCCTCAGTGGCGGTGGCGACAATGGCCAACCCGCCGACTTCAGCACGCTCCGCCTAGGCCACTTGCGCCTGGCCGCCGACACGACGCTCGGCGACCTGCAGGTCTACCGCGCCGCAGGCGATCTCTGCCTGCTCTTCAAGCCAGCGTTGAACCAGCTGCGCATCGACGCGCTGGAGGCCGACTGCGCCACACAGGCCGGGTTTGCCATCACTGTCACAGGCACCGACGCGGCCGACCTCACGTGGATAGACGCCAACTGACCGTCCTGCCGAAAACGGGCTGTGTCGTTGGGCGTCGTCCGGCCAGACGACGCTACGCGTGCACCGCCTCCATCTCCTGCCCATCCAAACGACGGCTTACATCGTCATCAGGTAGCCGAACTGCTCCAGGCGGCGGCGCACGGTGCCCAGGTGGTGCTCGGCGATGAGCACATGATGATCCTCGGCCTTCTTGGCGTGCTGCTGCAGCACGGGGTCGCGGGCGAAGAGGCGGATCAGTTCGGCGTCGCCATCGAGTTGAAACACGAGGTAGGCG
>JBCCMF010000070.1:0-17202 GCA_039026435.1 Bacteroidota bacterium | reverse complement strand
GCTGTAGCCGCGTCCCTCGATGCCATAGTCGGCCACAAACGAGACGTTGGGCAGGTACTGCGCATCGGTGAGCGCGATCTGCTCGCCTGCGGCTTGGATGGCGGCGTCGAGCTGGGTGAGTTCGGTGCGCTGGCCGAGGGCAGCATATGCCAGATCATCGGCCGAAGCGGTGGGGCGTGCGCTGGCGGGCAGCAACGTTGGCTCGTTCGGGAAGAGGTCAGCTTCGGGAATGCGCTCGATCGGTGTGTCAAAGGGGCGGGCAAGCAAGTAGTTGAAGTAGGATGCCGCGAGGTCGCGATTCTTCTCGGCCTCGGCGCGTTGCTGCGCCACATCGTACTGGTCAGTGCGTGCGCGGTAGATGGCGTCCTGCGTGACCTTGCCGTTGCGCGCCAGGCTCTCGTTCACGCGCACGTTCTCGTCCACCAGCGCAGCCGTCGCGTCCAGGATCTCGACGAGCCGTTCGGCCATGAGGTAGTCGAAGTACGACGTCTTGATGGAGGCGACGAGTTCGTGCTGGCTCGTGGCCAACGCGGCCTCGGTGGCGCCCATCAGGTGGCCTTGCAGGCGGATGTTCGGGCGGATAGACGGCTGGTAGATTGGCTGAATGACGCGCAGCTTGGTCTCCTGCTCCTGCGTCCGCAGGAAGTTGATCTCCTCGTCCTGGATGGTCGGGAAGGCAGGCTCAAGTCCCGCTGCCACCCGCTGCTCATTCAACGCGTCGTACACGGGGTTGAGCAGCTGCCCCACGGGGAAGTTGATGGTGCGCCCGCCGCCCGCCCGGCTAAACCGCGCGTCGATGCCGAGCGTGGGGCGGTAGAGCGCTTCGGCCTCGGTTACCGCCTGCTGCTGCTGCGCCACCGCCAGATGCTGTTGCTGCAAGCCGACGTTTTGCTCCAGCCCCTCGGCCACGTAGCCGTCGAGGATCGGATGCTGCGCCAAGGCGAGGCCCGCCGAGAGCGCGAAGAGGAGTGAGAGAAGAAGGAGTACCCGTTGGGTGCGAACAGAGAGCAACATGGGCCCGATGGCGTGCAGATCGTGGGATCGTTTGCGCGCCGATACCGGGCAGAAAACGGTGTGGTTTCGTGCGAGAAGCGAGGATCAGACGGATGGCGAGGTCCACCGGACGAACGGTTACTGAGACGTGCCGAGCGGTGCCGCCCTTCAAGCGGGCTTCATCTACCGAATGTCGCGGAATCGAGCGTCCTCGATCTCGTATGGATACTGTGGCCTGGGAGCAGGCGAGGGCTGTCGGTGCCGCACCGTAGTCGTGTACGGCGATGGACGAGGCGGTGCCTGCATACGCGGACGCGCCAGCGGCGGAGCCAGCGAGTCGTTCTTCACGGCGTCGATGAGGCTGCGAACCGCAGGGGCGCCAAAGTAAATCACCAGAGCGATGATGAGAGCTTCGAGCATCGAAGTAGGTCAGATGGTCGGGAGTGGTGCAAGCGAACCTGCGCGATGTACTACGGCAGCATCTCCGCCGGGTTCATGAAAACTGATTCACAGGGAGCGCCGACGTTATGCCGTTACATGTGGCCTGTCTAGCGCGGCATCAGCCACTTGCCAGAGAAGGCCATGCTATCGCGCATCTGGAGCAGCACCCCGCAGGGCGTCGGCGCGCTGCCGATTGAGATCGAAACCAACATCGACACGGGCATGCCGTGCTACACCGTGGTCGGGTTGCCGCAAGGGGCCGTCCGCGAGAGCCGCGATCGTATCTGGGCTGCGCTCAAGAACCGCCAACTGCCCGTCCCACGCGGCGTCATCACCATCAACCTCGCCCCCGCCGATGTGCGCAAGGAAGGCGCCGCGTTCGATCCGCCGATTGCGATGGGCCTCTTGGCGGCCAGCGGCGACCACTTCGACGAGGCCACGCTGGACCGCCTCGCCATCTTCGGCGAGCTCGCGCTCAACGGCGCCGTGCGTCCCGTGCGCGGCATCCTGCCAATGGCGATGCAGGCGCGTGACGAAGGCCGATCCGGCGTGATGGTACCCGCTGCCAACGCGCCCGAAGCCGCCGTCATCGACGGCCTCGACGTGTACCCGATCTCCAGCATCGAGGACGCCTTCCGCCTCCTCGCGCAGCAGGCCGACGCGCCGCAGCCCTACCGCCGCGACCTGAACGCGCTGTTCAAGCAGGCCGAGCACTACGACGTGGACTTCGCCGATGTGCGCGGGCAGGAGAACGTGAAGCGAGCGCTGGAGATCGCTGCCGCAGGCGGGCACAACGCTATCATGATCGGTCCGCCGGGGTCGGGCAAAACCATGCTCGCTCGCCGCCTGCCGACCATCCTGCCGCCGCTCTCGCCGCAGGAGGCGCTGGAGACCACCAAGATCCACTCCGTCAGCGGCAAGCTGGACGAAGGCGGGCTTATCGCCACGCGGCCCTTCCGGGCACCGCACCACACCATCTCGGATGCCGGACTCTGCGGCGGGGGCGGCAACCCGATGCCGGGCGAGATCTCGCTGGCGCATCACGGCGTGCTCTTCCTCGACGAACTGCCGGAGTTCAAGCGGCAGGTGCTCGAAGTCATGCGACAGCCGCTCGAAGAAGGCGGCATCACCATCAGCCGCGCGCTGGCCACGATCACGTTTCCAGCGCGATTCATGCTTATCGCCTCGATGAATCCGTGTCCCTGTGGCCACCTCACCGACAAGGGCAAGACGTGTCTGTGTGCTCCGCCCCAGATCCAGCGCTACCTCAGCAAAGTCAGCGGCCCGCTGCTGGACCGTATCGACCTACACATCGAGGTCACGCCCGTCCCGTTCGACGAGCTCAACCGCCGCGCCGATGGCGAGACGTCGGCGCAAGTGCGCGAGCGTGTGGTGGCGGCCCGGGCGGTGCAGGCGGCACGGTTCCGCGAGCACCGGACGGTCCACAACAACGCGCAGATGACCACGCGGCAGGTGCGCACGCATTGCCGCCTGGACGAGACGGGGCAGCAGCTGATGAAGATGGCGATCGACCGCTTGGGCCTGAGCGCACGCGCCTACGACCGCATCCTGAAAGTAGCCCGCACCATCGCCGACCTGGCTTTTGCAGAGTCGATCAGCACCGCGCACCTCTCCGAGGCGATCCAGTACCGTTCGCTCGACCGGAACGGGTGGCTGGGATAAATACGAAGGGAGCCCGCCAGCACGTGGTCCCGAAACTGACGGACTCCCGGTATCTGCTAGGATTCACCCATGACCTAGCAGACTACCCGCTGGTGCTCACCCAAGCGACCAGCGAGTGGCAATGTGAACCCCAGGGACAGTGTTCGTTACTGCAGAGAACGAACCTTTGGGGTAGGAACAAAATTACGGGCATCGCTCCAAGGGCGGTCGCCGTGGTCGCTTTTTGCGAGACAAAGGTCGTTTTGTGCGAGCAGCTGCGGCAGGATGCAACGCGATGACGCAGAATGCGACACCACTCAGGCGACAGCCGGAGCATACTGGGTGGGGACGACGCCATAGTGCGCCTTGAAGCACTTGCCGAAGTACGACACGCTGCTAAAGCCCACGGCGTAGGCGACCTCGGCGACCGTGCCGGCCTGCTGTTCGAGCAGGTGCGCCCCGCGCTCCACACGACGCTGGCGGAGGGCTTCGTTTGGCGTCTGCTGCGTCAGACGTTTCACGGTGCGGCGGAAGTGTGTCGGGCTCATGCCCACGCGTTGTGCGAGATCGGTGACTGAGGTAGAGGGGTCAGGGAGGGCCGTCTCCAACGCACTCTCGAAGCTGGCCAGGAACGCGGCGTCGGAGGCCGAGAGCGTAGCCGTCTTTGCTGGGCGCCGAGAAGAAGCAGGTACCGAGTGCGCGGCTGTGTGCAGCGCCTCGCGGATGGCTTGCCGCTTAGCAATCAGGTTGGAGACCCGCGCGTGCAGCAACTGCGTGTTGAACGGCTTCACGATGTAGTCGTCGGCCTGTGCCGCCAGCCCTTCCATCCGCTGCTCGGTGCCTGCGCGCGCGGTGAGCAGTACGACCGGGATGAAGTGCAGGTCGGCGTCGGTCTTGAGGCGTCGGCACAGCGTCTGGCCATCCATCAGCGGCATCTGCACATCGGTGAGCACCAAGTCGGGGAGCTCGGTGCGGGCCAGCTGTAACCCTTCCACACCGTTCTCCGCCTCCAGCATCCGGTAATCTGCGGAAAGTACCTCGCGGATGTAGCGGCGCACCTCGGCCACGTCCTCAACCACGAGCACAGTTGGGCGCGCATCGCTTTCGTCGCTGCCTGCGGAGGAGGCCACGGCAGGGCTGAACCGAGGCCGTGTGTTTCCGGTGGATGCCGCGGATGCAACGAGTGGGGCGGGGACCAAGGGGAGGCGAATGCAAAACGTGGCGCCTGCGCCGGGTTGGCTGCTCACCATCACGGCCCCGTCGTGCATATGCGCCAGCTGGCGTACCAACGCCAAGCCAAGCCCTGAGCTGATGGTGCGCGCTGGGTGGCTACCATCGACGCGGTAGTAGCGCTCGAAGATCTGATCGTGCTCCTCCGCTGGGATGCCAGGACCGGAGTCGGCGACGCAGATCAGAAGGGAAGCCTCAGCCGATGCATCGGCGACGGTCAGGCTGAGCGTGACGTCGCCGCGCTCGGGCGTGTACTTGAGCGCATTGCTCAAGAGGTTCAGCACCATCTTTTCGACTACATCGGCGTCCAGCAAGCAGTAGAGGGACTCGGCATCGGCCTCGAAGCGAAAATCGACGTGTTGCCGCTCAGCCAGCGGCATGCAGGCGTCGCAGAAGCTGCGCAGCAGCCCGATGACCTCAACGGGGCGCGTGCTGATCTCCAGGCGCTCGGCATCGAGTTGGGCAAGGTCGAGCAGCTGGTTGGTGCGTGTGAGGAGGCGGCGCGCGTTCTGGAGCACGCTGGTCAGGCGCGAGCGCAGGCGGGTGCTCAACGGGCCGTGGCGCTCTTCCAGAATGTCTTCCAGCGGCCCGATCATCAGCGTGAGCGGCGTGCGCGTCTCGTGGCTGATCTCGGAGAAGAACTGGGCCTGCTCGTGGACGAGGCGGTCCAGGGCATCGGCCTGCTGCTCGGTGCGGGCCTTCTCGGCCTCCAGCGCGGCGGTGCGCTCGCGGACGGTGCGGGCTAGCGCCAACTGCCGCTCCCGCAGCCGCCCGGTGCGCCATCGGAAGACGCCGAGGCTGAGGAGGATCAGGAGCAGCACACCGAGGGCTTGCACGCCGCGACGCATCCAGAAGGGCGGGTGCAGTACCACATGCGCGAGGGCAACAGGCGCGCTCCATACCTGGTTGGCATTGGCGGCCTGCACGGAGAACGTGTAATCGCCGGGGGGCAGGTTGCGGTAGATCACGCTGCGGGCAGTGCCCATGTCGGTCCAGTCAGCCTCCAACGGCTCCAGGCGCGTGCGGTAGGTGTGCCGGGCTGGGTTGCTGTAATGCAGGCCCGCATAGTCGAACCGAAGAAGGTTGTCCTCAGTGAAGTCGGCCTCTACATCGGCGGGCAAGCGGTACGTGAGGGGCGGCGTGGAGGCCCCGCTGAGTTGCAGGTCTGTGAGGGCAAGCTGTGGTGGGACCATGTTGCCACGCAGGTCATCGGGGTAGAAGCCGTTGAGGCCGCGCGGACCGCCAAAGAACAGCTGACCGTCCGCCGTGCGCGCGTAGGCGCCCCGGTTGAACTCGTTGTCTTGCAAGCCATTCTGCACCGTGTACGACGACCACGTATCGCCGACTGGGTCGAATCGGGTGAGCCCTGCGTTGGTGCTGACCCAGATGTGCCCATTCTTGTCGGAGAGCACGCCGTATATGTAGTCGTTGGGCAGTTCCGTGGTCTGGGTCGTGTACCGCGTGACCGCCTCGGTGGCCCAGTCGATGCGGTAGAGGCCTTGCTCCGTGCCCATCCACAGGGCGTCCCGCGTCGCGTGGAGCACAAGGACGGCGGTGAGAAAGTCGATGTCAAGGCCGGGTGATCTGAAGACCGAGGAGGCTCCGGTGGCGGGGTCGTACCATCGGAGCGGTCGCCGATTTCCGCCCATCCACAGCCGCCCGTCTGGCCCTTCGGCGGTGGCCAGGAAGTAGGCCGTAGGCTCTTCAAAATGCATGGGGATGCCTGCTAGGCTTGAGCCCTCGGCGTTGATCCTGTACAGTGAGTCGGCGGCCATGTAGAGCGTCTGGTTGCGCGTGCGCAGGAAGCTGACAAACTCACCATGTGTGAGATCACGGGTGACCACGCGATTCCAGGTCCCGTCAGGATTAAGCCAGCCCAGTACGCCATCAGAGACCACCCAAACGCGCCGCGCGCCCTCTTCGTGGAGGCCGTAAATGTCGGATGTGGCCGATAAGGGGCCTACATCGACGGGCGTGATGTCTCTGGTGGCGCGGTCGAGCCTGTGGAGGCCGCCCCAGTAGCTGCCGATCCAGAGGGTGGAGTCGGCGCCCGGGGCCAACGCGCGAACGAACGACGAGCGTAAACCTGTTGGCGTTTTCGCGCCGATCTGGAGGATCTGCGAGCCCCCGAGGTCAAGGCTAAAGAGTCCGTTGAGCCGCAGCCCCGCCCACAGCGTGTGCGAACGGTCGATGAACAGCCTTTCCACCGAGGACGGCCCCCTGATCGAGGTCTGCGTCGCCGCTGGTACGTGCTCGGCGAAGGCCGAGTCGCCGGGGCAGTAGCTCCAGAGCTGACCGTTGGTGCCGCCCAGCCAAAACGTTTGCGTGAGCGCATCCCACGTGAGCGCATTGTACGGACGCCCTGGTGCCATCGATGGGTGCCACTGGCCTGCTTGGTAGCGCTGTAGGCTGCGCGACTCGGCCTGGTAAACGATGCACCAGGTCTCGTCTGGGGCGATGCGTGTGCACCTACGGATAGGCAACGCTGTGGAGAGCGTGTCGAGCTGAATCCCCTGGGCGGTTAAGCGCCCGGTTAGCAAGCCGTTGTCGCCGTACGCCAGCATCTCAGCGCCAGCCGTACGGTCGTCGGAGAGTTGTCTGTCGGCGGTATCCTGCTTCACATGCCACTGTCCGTCGGGGCCTCGGACGGCCAGGTGGGTCAATGAGCTGACCCACACATGACCGTCTGCCGCGATACGCAGGCTGAACGGAATGATAGGCGAGCCAGCGAGGTCACGTAGGGTCTCCCAGTGGTGGATGAACCCGCTTCCATCGGGCCGCCACTCGCTTACCATCCGCTGGCCCACCACCCACAACGTTCCATCGGGGGCGATGCGGACCTGGTGGATGATGTTGCTGGCGATAGAGGTCGGGTCCTCGGAGTCGTGGCGGTACACCTGCATGGTGTGGCCGTCGTAGCGGGCCAGCCCATCCATCGTGCCGAACCACATGAAGCCCAGCGGGTCCTGCGCCATGTCGCTGACGAAGGTCGTCGGGAGTCCGTCCGCCGTGGTGAGCGTGCGGATGTGCGCAGGCGGCATGGGCTGCGCGCGGAGGTCCGGCACGAGCAGCGCGAGCGTTGCCCAGGCGGCGGCAACAAGGGGAGGCAGACGAAGCACGGGTGGGGAGTGCGGGTGGTCTGGCCGATGGGGTGTGGGTCCTGCGCGCAGCGGGGGTGGCGCTGCCGGGGTGCAGGGGCAGTCGGCGGTAGGTGATAGAGGGTGTGTAGGGCAGAGAGAGCCGGAACCGATTTCATAACGACGCTAGCCGTTGGCAGGGCGGGACCCGGTGCCTAGATTCCGTCCTCCGTATGTTCAGCTATTTTCTGCACGAATGCAAGCCAGCCCGCGTCATCTTCTGCTCATCCTCGACGGCTATGGCATCGCCGAAGACCCCAGCGTCAGCGCCATCGACCACGCCGAGAAGCCGTACCTCGATCATCTCTTTGCCACGTACCCACACGCCACGCTTGAAGCCTCCGGGCTAGAGGTCGGTTTGCCAGCGGGCCAGATGGGCAACTCGGAGGTAGGGCACATGAACCTGGGCGCTGGGCGCGTGGTCTACCAAGACATCACCCGCATCGACAAGGCCATCGCCGACGGCGACTTCTTCGAGAACGAAGTGCTGCTGGCCGCCGCTGCGCATGCCAAGGCGAACGATGCCAAGCTGCACCTGCTGGGCCTCCTTTCTGACGGCGGCGTCCACTCGTCCACCGAGCACCTCGTCGCCTTGCTGAAGCTGGCGAAGCGCGCCGGACTCGCTGCCGACCAGGTGGTGGTCCACGCCTTCACCGATGGCCGCGACACCGACCCGCACGGCGGCCTCGGCTACGTGCAGCACCTGCAAGCCCAGATGGACGCTATCGGCGTGGGGCGCATCGGCACCGTCGTCGGGCGCTACTATGCGATGGACCGCGACACGCGCTGGGAACGCACCGGATTGGCGTATCGGTTGCTCGTGGATGGCGAGGGCGAAGGGTTTGTCGATGCCGCAAGCGCCGTGCAGGCAAGCTACGACGAGGGCACCACCGACGAGTTCATCCTGCCGCGCCGCATCGACTACGCAAACGGGCGGAACGTGCTCGTAGAGGGAGGCGATGCCGTCGTGTTCTTCAACTTCCGCGCCGACCGCGCCCGTCAGCTCACGCGGGCGTTCACGGAGGCGGGCTTCGACGGCTTTTCCGTGGAAGACCTCGGGTTGCACTACGTCACGTTCACCCCGTACCACGCCAGCTTCACGGCGCCCATCGCCTTCCCGAAGGTCAACCTCACCAACACGCTGGGCGCCGTGATCGAGGCCGCGGGCAAGACGCAGCTGCGGGCGGCAGAGACGGAGAAGTACCCGCACGTCACGTTCTTCTTCAGCGGCGGCCGCGAGGCGCCGCTCGAGGGGGAGGAACGCATCTTGGTGCCGTCGCCCAAGGTAGCCACGTACGACCTCCAGCCCGAGATGAGTGCGCCCGAACTAGCGCAGCGTGTTGCCGAGGCGCTGAGGACGCATCCCGACCTCGTGGTGCTCAACTTCGCCAACCCAGACATGGTGGGGCACACGGGCGTGTTCGAGGCCGCCGTCAAAGCCGTGGAAGCGGTCGATGCGGCTACCAAGGTCGTCGTGGAGCGCGCCCTCGCGGAGGGCTACAGCATCACCCTCATCGCCGACCACGGCAACTCGGACCGCCTCAAGAACCCCGACGGATCGCCGCACACGGCCCATACCACCGTGCCCGTGCCGCACCTCATCATCCGCGACGGCTTCATGGGCCCCATCGCCCACGGCAAGCTCGGCGACATCGCCCCCACGATCCTCTCTATCCTTGGCCTGGACCGCCCCGCCGAGATGACGGGCGACGTGCTGGTGTAGACGGCCGCCGCCGTCCACCACGCCTGCCACATCCGGCGTCTGTATGGCCTCGGCTGGCGCAACCCAGGCCGCAGCGTTGGGGGAAGCCGGGCGTGTGCCGAGTCACATACATGCGGCACCGTATCACGATACATCAGGTGTGCACCACCAAACTGTCGCGTTCAACCATCATGTTTTGCTTCCGCATCTCACGTTTTTGCTTCCACATCACAAAATTATAGCTCAGGACCTCACTTTTTTGACTCCGCATCGCAAAGTTATGGCTCCGCAATGGTGCGCAGTCAAAATGTGATCCTCCGCGCTTAAAAAAGTAAGGTGCACTCTCATCCTTTCGTGTTGTGCAGTCATCTTTCAGTGTTGCACAATCATCGTGGTGTGGTGCGTAGCCATATTGCTAATCGGCAACACAAGACCAACGCGTTTCCGACTATCACCAGCGCCGTACATCGTGGCACAGGCAGGCCGTCGTTCGATCAGGCGACGTTGCGGAGGACGGCAATGTGGGCGCACCGCCGTGCGCCCCTACGGCGTAGAGGCCTGATCGTACTGGTGTGCCCGACCAGAGACGACCTGTAGCATGGCATGCGCCCTCCAGCACCCGCTCATGCGAGCCACCTACATCCGCCGCGTGGTCTCGTCCACGCCAGAGCGAAAAGGCTGTGTTTAACACGGCGCCGACCTGTAGGGGCGCATGGCATGCGTCCATTGCCGCGTCGTCCGGCCAGACGACGCTACGGGCGAGGTCTTACAGCGTGCCCATCATGCCCTGGATTACCTCAGCGGCGTCTTGCAGCTTGGGCACCTTCGCAAAGAGGTCGGTGGTGTTCTTGAGGCTTTTCCACACGCTGCCCCACATGCTCTGCGCAGTGGCCGTGTTCTTGGCCTTCAGTGCGTCCTTGATCTCACTCAGCACCTCGGCATACTCCTGCCGCAGTGCGGGAGAGAGCGCGTCATCTGGAGCCGCCTGAACCAGCTCGGCGAGGGTTGTTAGCTCAAGGCGTACGGAAACGGTGTTGTGCACGACGGCGCGCGCGTTGTTTTCGTTTTTCTGGATAATGGTGATGGGCGCGGGGGGCGTCTTAGCCAGTTCCGCCAGTACCAGCATCCCGCCCTGCACCGTAGCCAGCTTGCTATCAATCCGTTCGAGCGTGTGCGCGAACTGTTGGTTGACGGCCTGTTGCTGCAGGGACGTGAGTTGGCCGAACTCGTGAGCCATGAGTATCCGGCTGTGCAACAGGTTGCTCGTAAGCTCGGCCACGTGCTCCGCTTTCTCTTGCTCGGTGACACGCGAATCGTGAAAGACAACGGCTTCGCGGATGTCGTCAATCGGCGTGAAGAGGTGCTGCATGTAATCGGCGAGCGCCGCCTTCACGTTGGGCTGCTGCTTGGCGTCGTCGATGGCAAAGGTGAGGCGGATTTTCTGCCCTTCTCGGTGGGGCGTGGTCGCTACGTCGAGGCCGTGCGTGACGCGGGCGTACTCAGGGAAGAAGTTGAGGTAGTCTACGATGCCGCGCTGCAGGCGGCGCGGGAAGTTGAGGGCTAGGTTCCACTCGTGCGGCTGGAAGAAGTACGTCTCCAGCGTGAAGCGCGGGTTGTCCGCATCGCCGAACGCGCCATCCGCAGGCACGCGGCTTTCCTCGACGGGCTTGAACACCTCACGCTCGTTGCCATCGTCGTCCGTCACCGTTTCGCGCGTGTAATCCGTGTAGATGTACGTCGTGGCCGCGATGGTGGCGCCATCCAGTGCCCAACCATCCGTGTGGACGTTCTTGAAGACGGCACCCGTGGCGTTGCAGCCCTCTAGCCGCTTGCCCGCGAGGCTGATGCCCAGCAGAAACGCATCGCGCAGATCATAGCCGCGCAGCGTGTCGATGCCCCAAAGGTGCGCCGCCTCTAACACGGCGCCGTTCAGCACGACGCCCTCATTCGGCGTATGCTTGAGGAAGGCGAAGTGTGCCTCGGTGAAGGTAACCTCGTCATGGAAGACTGATTGGTCAAAGATAGACTTATCTTGAAAATGTACTGATCTGAAATAGGCGCCTCTTGAGAAACATGACCAGCGAAAGCTAGCTGTGTCTCTAAACTTGCTTGAATTGAAATTAGCAATATCCAGGAACTTCGAGGTGCCGAACAATGCCTGCCCATCGTACCGTGAGGCTGCGAAATTTGCATAATCACTAAACTCAGCAAGGGAAAAATTAGCATTGCCGAAGAATCGGACAAGGTTAAATTTGGCATCCCCGAAGAACCTAGCTGAGCCGAAGCCAGCATGCGTGAAGAAACGTGATAATGCAAAATTTGCGCTTCCCAGAAATTGAGTCGAGATAAAATTGGCCGATTTGACGAAGAGGTAGCCTTCAAAATTTGCTGTTGAGAAGATGAAACCCTCGAAGTCATAGGTCTCCTTGGTCTCGTCGGTCTCCACCGTTTTCATGTAGGCTTCGAGCGCTTCCGCGAAGGCCTCGGCTTTAGCGTCGGCGTCGGGATGGTGGAAGACGCACAGATCACTATCTCCATAGCATGGGTGCATACACTGCTTTTCTTCTGAAATCATGCTGGTGTATCGGTGCTGGCACAGGAACATGGATCTAACGGCGTAGGTGGGAAAGTCCAGTGCAAGGTAGGGCCGCACGAGAGCGTGACGCTACCTATCGCCGAAGAACCCGCGGCTAGCGGCCCGCGCCCACCCGCCCTATTTTGCGCCTTCCTTCGTCTCACTCGCCGCTGCCCCGCGATGCGCGTATGCCCTCCGCTCCTGCTTCTGATCCTGGCCATGACCGCCTGTAGCACCGACTCCCGCCCCGGTGGTGGCGACCTCGCCGTGCGCTGGTCGGTGGTAGACAACGTCACGGGCGGGCCGGAGCGCTTCGCCGCCGAGCTCACGCTCGTCAACCGGAGTGCGCAGCCGCTGCCAGACTCGGGCTGGGCCGTCTACTTCAACTTCCCGCGCCCCATCTTCTCCGAGACCGTCACGCCCACGCTCCGCATTGACCACGTCAACGGCGACCTGTTCAGGCTCACCGCTGGCCCCGCCTTCGACCCGCGGCAGGACACGACGACGGTGGACATGGAAGCCGCGTTCTGGGTCATCAACCGGAGCGAGGCGCCCGCCGGGTTCTACCTCGCCTACGACGACGCGCCGCCCCAGCCCATCGCCGACGTGACCATCGGCGCTTTCACCACGCCCGCCCAAACGCAGCGCTTCGCCGCCGACGTCAAGCCCGTGGCGGATGCCGCGTATCGGTACCGCGAGAACGCCGCGCTGCCCAGCGTGCCACCGTCGGGGTATCCCGGCATTGTGCCCACGCCGCAGCGCGCCACGTTCGACAGGACGAGGACGTTCGACATCACCCCCGAGACGGTCATCTACCACGACGCAGGCCTGGAGCACGAAGCCGCCTACCTGGCAGAGCACCTCGCCGAACGCCTGGGTACGGAGGCGCTGCAGGTGAGCGCAGAGCGCCCAGAAGAGCTAGAAGGCATTCGGCTATCTCTCGGCGCACCGGAGGGCGAGGCGCATCCCGAGAGCTACCAACTCGGCATCGAAGAGCACGGCGTCCGGCTGTCCGCGCCCGAGCCCGCGGGCGTGTTCTACGGCATCCAGTCGCTGCTGGCGCTGCTGCCCGTCGAACGCTGGACGGCGCCCGCGAGCGCGTTGCCGCTGCCCCTCGGCGAAGTCGCTGATGCGCCGCGCTTCGCCTACCGGGGCATGCACGTAGACGTGAGCCGCCACTTCCACGGCCCGGCCACGATCAAGACGCTGCTCGACGGCATGGCGTTCTACAAGCTCAACCGACTGCACTTCCACCTCACCGACGACGAAGGCTGGCGCCTCGCCATCCCTGGCCTGCCCGAACTCACCGAGGTCGGCGCCCGGCGCGGGCACACGCTCGACGAGGCGGATCGGCTGGTGCCGTCGTTCGGCTCCGGGCCGTTCCCCGACGTCAACGCCGGAAGCGGCCACTACACGCGCGATGAGTTCATCGACTTGCTGCGCTACGCGACGGCCCGTCACATCGAGGTCATCCCCGAGATCGACATGCCGGGTCACGCCCGTGCCGCCATCGTGGCGATGGAAGCCCGCCACCAGCGCTTGACCGATGCGGGCGATGCCGAGGGCGCCGGGCAGTACCGCCTCACCACGCCCGGTGATACGTCGGTGTACCGATCCGTGCAAGGCTGGACGGACAACGTCGTCGACGTCTGCCGCCCGTCCACGTACGCCTTCCTGGAGAAGGTGACCGACGAGATCGCGGCGATGTACGCCGAGGCCGACGCCCCGCTGACCATGATCCACACGGGCGGCGACGAGGTACCGCCGGGCGCATGGTCGGGCTCGCCCGCCTGCGAGGGCGACGGCGATGTGCATGCGCGCTTCCACGACTTCTTCGAGCGCTTCGCCGAGATCCTGTTCGCACGCGGCCTGCGGGCAGGCGGTTGGGAAGAGGTGGCGCTGCTGGAGTCGGCAGCGGGCAAGGCGCCCAACCTGGCGATGGCCGATCAGGCCGTGGTGCCGTACGTCTGGAATACCATCTGGGGCTGGGGCGGCGAAGCCAACGCGTACCGCCTCGCCAACGCGGGCTACGACGTCGTGCTCTCCAACGCCACCAACCTCTACTTCGACCTCGCCTACGCCAAGCACCCCGAGGAGCCCGGCTACTACTGGGCCGACTTCGTGGACACGCGCAAGGCATTCAGCTTCATCCCGCTCGACCTCTACCGTACCGCCACCGAAGACCGCCTCGGCCAACCCATCGCCCCCGACGCCTTCGCCACCGCCGACCGCCTCACCGATGCTGGTCGCGCCAACGTGCTCGGCATCCAGGGGCAGCTGTGGAGCGAGAACGCCAAGACCGAGGCTGGGCTCGAATACCTCATCTGGCCGAAACTACTGGGCCTCGCCGAACGCGCCTGGGCCGCCGACCCCGCGTGGGCACAGATCGACAACGTAGACGCCCGCCAAGCCGCCACCGATGCCGCGTGGGCGCAGTTCGCGCAGACCGTCGGCACGCGCGAGTTGCCACGACTGGATGGGCTGTCGAGAGGCATCGCCTATCGCATTCCGCCGCCCGGCGCTGTCCTCGATGACGGCATGCTCCGGGCCAACATGCCGTATCCCGGCTTCACCATCCGCTACACCACCGACGGCACCGAACCGACCGCCGCCTCGCCCGTGTACACGCGCCCCGTCGCCGTCGATGGTCCCGTGCAGCTCCGCGCCTTCAACGCGCAGGGCCGTGCCAGCCGCATCGTCGCCTTGCCCTCCTCGTAGTACCCGCAGTTCGCATGGAGTTTCTCTTCCCCCGCCTCGCCGACATCCCGCCCGAGTTCCACTCCGACGAGACCGGAGAACCGTTTGAGTGTTGCCTGATCTGCGAGCGGTCGCTGATGGACTATGACGGCGTCTACCTCGTCGAGAAAGCCTACCGCACGTTTCCGAACTTCGACGCGAAGGACCTCATCTTCGAGTACGCCATCTGCCACGACTGCGCCGAGCAAATGATGGAGGCGTTCTCCGATGAGTCGCGCGAGGCCATCGAGCTGTACTTCGAGACCCGCATCGACGAAGACACCCGCGCCCGCCAACTGCTCGCCGACGAGGCCTTCGATGCCGACGCCAGCCTGGCCACCTGCGCCGTCAACGGCACGCCCCGCGCCGACCTCAACGAGTACCAGCTGATCGGCGCCTTCACGGGCGGCCAGATGATCGTCTACACCACGCCCATGATGCTCAGCAGCGCCGTGCTCGACGAGGTCACCATGCTGCTCTCCAAAGCCACCCGCGACGAACTCGGCGGCTTCATGGCCGAGCATCTACCGCAACCGCCCGGTCTCGACAAAGACGTCCCCGTCCCGCCCGTGCTGATCTTCTGACACCAATTCTGAAATTTCATAGTGCAGCACACCGTCTAACATTGTCATCCCGAGCGAAGCCGAGGGATCTTCCCCGGTCTCGTTTTGCACAACTTCAAAGTGGGAGATCCCTCGGCTACAGTCTCCGACTTTCGCTCGGGATGACAACCTTGATCGCACAATCATCTCCCAGAGGTGGTATAAGACTGGCGGATCAGAGTGCGCGGATCCAGAGCTTGAAGAATCGGTCAGTGATGACGTAGGACCCAGCCTCGCGGTCAATAAGGTCGAGTTTGAGGAGGCTGCTGGCAGCTCTCTGAGCATTGGACGGCGTGCGCAAGCCGTGGGTGAGCACAAAGTCCGAAGAGAAGGGTGGTGTACCGGTCGGGCTGGCGGCGAGGCCGCGCAGGAAGCGCTGTTGGTTGCGTGTTAGCGTCTCCCAACGCGTGGCGAAGGCGTACCCCTCGCGCTTGAGGAGGATGGCAAGTGCCTCATCCAGCGTGCTCGGCTGTGCCGCTTCGCCTAGTGGTGTGCGCTCCCATACGGCATGGGCCAGATGCTGCGTGTAGAACGGGTGGCCATCCGTCTGCTCGCACAGCGCCTCGATCAGTGTAGGCGAGATCATCTTCTCGGCGTCTGTGAAGCGCTGCTCGATGAAGGGCACCCAATGCTGTAATGCGATGGGCTCCAGCGGGTAGTGCCCTGCAGATCGGTAGAGCGGTCGGTTGCGGTCGGCAAACATCTGCTCAATGAGGTGTTTGCGACTCCCCAAGAACAGGTAGGCGACGTCGTTCTGCATCTGAATGGCCGAGCGGAGCGTGCGTTCTACGAGCCGATCCTCGTACGCTTCGATCTGCTGAAACTCATCGAACACGACGACTACCCGTCGGCCGAGCTTCTGGCTGATTGTCGGTGGCACGGCAAGCACGCTTTCCAAGAGGGGAGGCGCTGCCTCGCTCATCTGTAGGCCGAATTGAAGCGAGGGTGCCCCGGTCTCATCAACCGAGATCGACGGCTGCAGGCGGCTGAAGAGGCCGCGCGCGGTATCGAGCAGGCGGTCCCGGCGCCTGGCGGTGGCCTCGGTCAGCGCTTTGGCCACCGTGGTCACAAACGAGGCCGTGCTGTCGGTGGGCCAGAGGTCGATGTAGACAGTGGCATACTGGTCTTGAGGGAGACGACCAAGCACCTGCTTCACCAGCGATGTTTTGCCCATGCGTCGTTCGGCATAGACGAAGAGACGGTCGGCGTTCTGGCAGGCCCGCGTGAGGTCGTATACCTCTTGCATCCGGTTGCAAAAAGCCTCCGCGGGTACGACGCCGCCGTACTTGAACGGGTTAGTCGTGAGCGATCCCTCCATTAGATATAGTCTGATGTCTGCACAATTACGCATCGTGCGTAATGCATCATGCGTAATCCGGTTTCTGCTCTGTGTGAGCGCTTTGCCCGAACTGTGCAGCGACGCCAGTTACATCCCCTCTGAACGTTCATAGTGCAGCACACCATCTAACCTTGTCATCCCGAGCGAAGCCGAGGGATCTCCCCCGTTCAAGAAATGCACAGCCTCAAAGTGGGAGATCTCTCGGCTCCGGCCTGCGGCCTCTGCTCGGGATGACACCCCCGATCGTACAATCATTTCCCAGAGTTGGTGTTACATCCGCTCGGGCGCTGAGATGCCGAGGATGGTGAGGCCGTTCTTCAGCACGATCCGCGTTGCGAGCGCCAGGTTCATGCGCGCCGTCGCCAGCGCTGGCTCCTCGCCGATGATGTGGCACTGGTCGTAGAACTTGGAGAATGCGACGGCGACCTCGCGCAGGTACGTCGCCACCTTGTGCGGTCCCTTGGACTCTGCCGCGATCTGGATCTCCTGCGGGAACGTCAGCAGCGTCTTCATCAGGTTGACCTCGGCCGGATGCGTCAGCAGCGACAGGTCGGGCGTGGCGCCGAAGGAGAAGCCGACTTCTTCGGCCTTGCGAAGGACGGCGCAGATGCGGGCGTGCGCGTACTGGAGGTAGAAGACGGGGTTTTTGTCGCTGGCTTCTTTGGCGAGGTCGAGGTCGAACTCCAGGTGCGTGTTGGGCGAGCGCATCAGGAAGAAGAAGCGCGTCACGTCCTCGCCCACTTCGTCCATCAGCTCGTCGAGCGTGACGAAGGTGGCCTTCCGCG
>JBCCMF010000069.1:0-17332 GCA_039026435.1 Bacteroidota bacterium | reverse complement strand
GTCTCCTGGAGGTTGCGGATGAACTTCTCGCTCCGCACCACGACCTCGGCCAGCTGCGCCGTGTTCTCCGCCAGCTCCAGCTCGATGTAGACCGATGCTCCGGCCTCGACGGTGGCCGTGGCCCGCGCATCGTTGTAGCCGACGAACGAGGCGATGAGCGTCACCTGCCCGGCAGGCACGGCGCGGATGGTGAACGTGCCGAAGGCGTCGGCAGCGGCGCCGAGCTGCGTGCCGTCGATGCGGACGGTGGCGCCGGGCAGGAGCTGGCCGCTGTCGGCGTCGGTGACGCGGCCGGTGAGCGTACCCGTCTGCGCGATGGAGGGGCTGATGCCTGCGAGCAGCAGGCAGAGGGTGGTGAGAAGGGTTCTGCTTAAGGACATATCACGTATGCGAGAGATAGCTGAGGGGTGCAAAAACCGCCGCAAGTCCATAGAATTACAGCGTTTTTATCTAGTCTAAATTATGATTCGCCCTCGGGGCGTCCAAGATCTTCACAAACACTCAGCGCTGATTTTACGGGAAACACGAATCGCGAAACGCCGAATTTCCCGCCTTAATCCACGCAGAACCGCCCTTGACATCTCTTGCCTCGTGGAGAGGCGGCGTCTATGTTGCCGTTCTTCCCCCACAGGCGCGGCGCCGATGGCTACACACTCCACCCTGCGATTGGCACTCTTGACTACCGCCGCGATGCTGGCCTTTGCAGCCAACTCACTGCTCGGCCGGGAAGCCCTGGCGGCAGGCCACATTGGTGCCGCGCGCTTCACGACCGTGCGCGTGCTGTCTGGGGCGGTCATGCTGGGCGTCCTCGTGGCCGTGAAAACTCACACGCGCAGCATCGGTGGCGACTGGGGGTCGGCGCTGGCGCTGGTGGGCTACGCGGCCGCCTTTTCCTTTGCCTACCTCAGCCTGAGTGCCGGCACCGGAGCGCTCATCCTGTTTGCCGCGGTAGAGGTGACGATGATCGGCTACGGAGTGTGGACGGGGGAGCGGATAAGCCGCTGGCAGGTGGTGGGGGTGCTGCTGGCGTTCGGCGGGTTAGTGTGGCTGATGCTGCCCGGCGTCGAAGCCCCGCCGCTGGCAGGTACGCTGCTGATGCTGGCCGCCGGGGTGTCGTGGGGCGTGTACTCGCTGCGCGGACGCCGCACGCAGGCGCCGACTGTGGCCACGGCGGGCAACTTCATCCGCGCCACCCCGCTCGCGCTGCTGCTGTTTCTCGCGATGGAAACGTCGGAGCCGATCAGCGCAATGGGCGTCGCGTATGCTGTGGCTTCGGGAGCGCTAGCGTCGGGTTTGGGCTATGCGATCTGGTATGCGGTGGTGCCGATGCTCTCGGCCACGAGCGCCGCCACCGTGCAGCTCAGCGTTCCCATCATCGCGGCGTTTGGCGGCGTGCTGCTGCTCGACGAACCCATCACGATGCGACTCGGGCTGGCCTCCATCGCCGTCTTGGGCGGCATCCTGCTGTTCATGCTGACCAAGCGCGAGGCGTAGATGAGAGCGATACCTGAGATCACCTTCCGCGAGCCGCCCTCTAGCTTGCCCTACATCGAGGTCCTCACGCTCCGCGAGTTCTACCAGCGCCTCCCATCGGTGCAACATCACGATCCGTTCAGCCCGCACCGCGTGTCGTTTTTCCTGATTCTGGCGATCACATCGGGGTGTGGCCAGCACTACATCGACTTCCAGGCCCACGCCTACCAGCCCGGTAGCCTGCTCTTCATCGCGAAGAATCAAGTTCAAGCGTTTGATCGGCAGCGCGACAGCCATGGGCATCTCATCATCTTTACCGATGCTTTCCTCGCTAATCACACCGTCATATCCAAGCACCTTCCTGACCTGGGGTTATACAATTATCATCTCGGAAGTCCGACGATCCATGCCGCTGATGATGGCAAGGGACACCTGCTCGGCTTGACGACCCAGATATATGATGAGTACCAGCACGGCGACCATTTTGCTAAGAGTGAGATCCTGCGGACACTGCTCCACCTGCTCTTGCTACGCGCCGAGCGGGTCAAGCACCACACCGCGGTCCGGCACGCCCGGCCCGAATGGCTGAGTCTTTTCAATCAGTTCAGGACCTTGCTGGAGCATAACTACGCCAAAACGCGCAACGCTCGCGATTATGCACAGCAGGTCGGTGTTTCGTACAAGCACCTGAACGATGTGTGCAAGGCCGTTGTAGCGAAGACGGCAAAGCAGTTCATCGACCACGTGGTGGCAACAGAGATCAAGCGATACCTCGCAAGTACGGCGCTCTCGGTGAAAGAGCTAAGCTACGCCGTGGGCTTCAACGAGCCGACCAACCTCGTCCAGTTCTTCAAGCGCCAGACCCAGCAGACGCCTGGGCAATTCCGCCGTGGGCTCAAAGAGGTGTCTCGGTTATAGATTCATTACAGCCGACCTCACATCCATCTTGTACCGGGATAGAGCATGGCGGAGCTTTGAGGTGTTCTCCATCACATGCGCCAATACGGTATCAAGGATATGTCCATCACCAACAAAGCCAAAGCCATTGCTCTTCTCGAAAGCCTAGAGACGGGTGACCCCACGCCCGTCAGCTACATCAACCCCACCACGTACATTCAGCACAACCTCGGCGTGGCCGATGGCTTGGAAGGCTTCGGTGCGGTGCTTCAGCATCAGCCGGAGGGTGGCTTCAAGGCCAAGGTCGTGCGGGCCTTCGAAGACGGCGACTTTGTCTTCACGCACACCGATTATGACTTCTTCGGCCCGAAGGTAGGCTTCGACGTGTTTCGGTTCGAGGACGGTCTGATCGTGGAGCACTGGGACAACCTGATCGAGGTGATGCCCCCCAACCCCAGCGGTCGGACCCAACTCGATGGCCCCACCCAAGCCACTGACCTCGACCGCACGGACGCCAACAAGGCCACCGTCCGCGGCTTCGTGGAGCGTGTCTTGCTCAACGGGCAGGCTGACCAGATCACCACCTTCATCAGCACCACCACCTACCATCAGCACAACCCGCAGGTGGCGGATGGGCTGGAAGGCTTCGGTGCGGCCATGCAGCATTTCGCAGCGCACGGCTTGGTGATGGAGTACAAGACCTTGCACAAGGTGCTCGGCCAAGGCAGCTTCGTGCTGGCGATCAGCGAAGGGGTATTCGGGAAAGGCGAGGCTACCTCATTCTACGACCTGTTTCGTCTAGAAGACGGCTTGATCGTAGAACATTGGGATGTGATCGAGCCGATTGTGCCCAAGTCGGAGTGGAAGAATCAGAACGGGAAGTTTGGCTTCTGATCACCTGGCTCATGGATCGTGCGGGCTGCCCTGAAGCGGTCGCTCGACACATTCGCGGAAAGACGCCAACGTGGCGGAGGGCTGTGCATCGGTGTGCACAGCCCTCCAGCTTAAAGGCCGTCCGGTTTTGGCCGATGCTTCAAGGGCTCCCCGGTTTTGTAGTCTAGCGCGAGCCTATCCCGCATGAAAACCCGTCTCTTGGGCGTCATCGATCGCTTCATCCCGGCCGCTGTACAGGCCAACCCCGACCTCTTCTACCGTGCCCGACTGCTGATCGGTATGACGCTGTTCATGGCGGTAACCAGTCCGCTCTATGCCGTGGGCCATCTCGTGGCGGGGGCCAACCTGCAGGCGTCCGTGGCCGTGTTGCAAGGCATCGGTTTCGCCATTGTGCCTTGGCTGTATCGCCGCACCGAACGCCTCAGCCTGAGCACCCATGTGTTCGCGACCGCCCTGTTTGGCCTGCTGGTCTACAAGGCGTGGCTGGCTGGCGGATTTACCATCGCCGGGGCCGCTTCGCTGGCGTGGCTGCTGGCCTGCCCGCTGGCGGCGACGTTGGTAGCGGGTCCGCGCGCAGGCTGGACGTGGGGCGGCCTCGTCCTCGCCGTCTTCGCGATGTTCTACGGGCTGTTTCTGACCGACTATGCGCTGCCCTCTATGGTCGGGGCCGACGAGGCGCACGGTGTGTTCTTCACGGATATGATCGGGATCGTGCTGGCGGTGACGGTGATGAGTGTCTTGGCGTTCGTGGGCAAGACACGGGCGCTGGACGCCGCGAGCGTGGCGCAAGCCGAGGCCGAGCAAGCCGCTGCGTGTGCGCAGAAGCTGTCGCGCGAGCTGGAGGGCGAGAAGGTCGCTGTCGAGGACGCGATGGCCGCCATCGAGCGCCAGAAAGCCTATCTGGCCAGCAGCGTCGATCGCGTGGTCGAGCAGATGCGCCGCCTGGCACAGGGCGACCTGACGGTACACCTCGAAGCGAGCCAGGACGACGAGATCGGCGTGCTGTATCGTGGCTTCAACGCGTCGGTGGCGCAGATGGCGAGCGTGCTGCAGCAGGTGACGGAGGCCGTCCATGAAGCGTCAGAGGCGACCACGGCCATCCGAGGAGCGGCCAACGCGCTCGCGCAGCAAGCCGAGCAGCAAGCCAACCGCGCCCGCACAGTGCGGCAGTCGGTGCAGGCGATGGCGGATTCCATTCAGCACAGTGCCGACGAGGCGGGCCGCGTGGCCAGCGTGGCTGAAGACAGCGGCGCGGCGGCGCGGGAGAGCGACGCCATCATCGGCGAGACGCTCGACCGCATGACGCGCCTCTCCAGCATGGTGCAAAACACCACCGACGCCGTGGGCGCCCTCCGCACACGCAGCGAAGCCGTGGGCGACATCGCCACCGTCATCGCCGACATCGCCGACCAGAGTAACTTGCTCGCCCTCAACGCCTCCATCGAGGCCGCCCGTGCGGGCGAACACGGGCGGGGCTTCTCCATCGTAGCCGACGAGATGCGCAAGCTCTCCGTCCGCACGTCAGACGCCACGCGCGAGATTGGCGAGCTCATCCAGACGATCCAGGCCGAGGTAGACCAAACCACGGCGGCCGTACAGAGCGGCAACAGCGACGTGGAAGCCGTACTCCAGCTCTCCGACCAAGCTGGGGCGGCGCTGGCGCGCATCATCCCCTCCACGGAGGCTGTTCTTGCGGGGGTGAACACCATCGCCGAAGGCGCCGAGCAGCAGTCCGGCCGGGGCGCAGAGATCAGCGCTGGCATCGAGCAGATGACCCACGAGGTGGAAGCCTCCACGGATCAGGTCGTGCGTATCGCCGAGACCGCCGACCGCGTAGACCGTCTGACGGATGTCCTTCGGGAACAGGTGGCTCAGTTCAAGACGCCCGCTGTCACCATACAACGCCGGGCTGCCTAGCAGACTGAACGCTCGGCCTACCCTCAGCGTATGCAGGGCACCGCGCTCGACAAGCTTGTGTGCTCATGCCCGTACCTCCTCTCGCTAAACGCCGCACGGCGCTCCTCGATCAACTGGCCCACTTGGCCGATGAAGTAGAGGCGCTGCGTCAGATCGTGAAGGTTGTGCCCGAGCCGTTGCTGTCGGGCCGGCCGCTGCCTGACGATCAGAGCATCAAAGAGCTGTATGGTTGGATCGCGCAGCAAGACGCCGATGTGCATCGCCTCCGCCTGGACCGGCTGCTGGCTGAAGATACGCCTCGCGTGGCAGAGGTGGATCAGGCCGCGCTGCTCGCTGAGCGTAACTGGAACGCCGAGCCTATCGACGCCATCCTGACAACCGTCCAGGAGGAACGCGCGCGCTTTGTCCGCTTCGTGCAGGCCATTCCAGCAACCGAATGGACACGTACGCTCGATCTAGCCGAGACGCGGTACGACGTGTATGCCTACCTGTACGGCGTCATCCAAGCCAACACGGCCGACCTGCGCATGCTGGGGTATCGGCTGAACGATAGCCTAAGCCGGGCGAGACGCTAGCGTGCGGTTTTGACCTGGCTTGAAATCATGACGTCTCTGCCCTTTTTTAGAGGCAGGCCTCCATGATCTAGCGACGTAAGCGGTGCGGTATTGGTTCTACAGCGACGCAGCGTTGCTCCAGCGCCTCTTGGAGGCGCCTGACGATGCTGAAGGACCATGGCGCGAGTTTCTTCGGCGCTACTCGAACCTGTTCCTCAGCATCATCTGGCAGGTGGAGAAAGAGCAAGACGCGGTGATGGATGCGTATGTCGAGGTGTGCCGTCAGTTGGCCGCCAACGGTTTTGCCAAGCTGTGGCAGTATAACCCCGACCGGCGCGAACGCACAGCCAAGCTGTCCACATGGCTGGCTGTGGTGGTACGCAACATCAGCCTGGAGCAGCGACGAACGCGCCTGGGGCGGCAGCGCCTGCCCAAGGCGGTGCTCGCCCTCCCTACGGTGGAGCAAACCGTTTTTAAGCGCTACTACTGGGAGGGCTACACGCCCCAGGAGATTGCCTACCAACTGGGGGACGCCGTCGACGTGATGGCTATCCTGGACCGTATCGATGCGTTGGCGCTACGCCCCTCAAAAGCATGGGCGAGTGAGCAACCCCTGCCGCTCACCTCGTTCAATGAACAGCACCACGGCATGGCAAGCGACGATATTGAGGCCTGGACCGCATGGTTTGAGCATGCCCTGGAGCAATTGCCTGCTCAGGAGCAGTTGGCCCTCCGGCTGAGGTTTTGGGAAGGGCTGACGGCACCCCAAATAGCCACGGCCATGAAGGTGCCTCCGCGCAAGGTCTACACCTTGCTCGACCGCGCCGTACGTACCCTACGCACCCACGCCGCTGCCGAGCGGTAACTGGCGACCCTCGTACCCATATCGTATCGGTAGCCCACACTGGCCATGAACGACGATTCCAAACACTTGACGGAGTACGACCTCGCCAGCTACTTGGACGGCACACTGCCGCCCGAGGCGGAACAGCGCGTGCAGGCGCATGCCGCCTCCACCCCCGAAGATGCTGCGGCCCTCGCTGATGCCGTACGCCTACTAGACGCGGTAGATGACGCCAAGAACGTGCCTGTGCTCACTGCGGAGGCACGGCGCCGAGCAGCGGCGTTGGGCGCAGGAGCCTCTCTGAAGCCGTGGTACGCGCGTCGTGCCGTTCAGGCGACTCTGGCTAGCGTGACGCTGCTGGTGCTAGTGATAGGCTGGTGGCAGCCATGGATAGAGCCCGAGATGACCTTTCGGGCGGCACCATCGGCCAACGGCTTTAGCGCCACAATTCCTTCAGATGGAGCCGTCATTGTAGCCCTCCCGATTCAATTCGCCTGGCACGAAGTGTCCGAAGCAAGACGGTATCGAGTGGATGTATTCACCGAAGCAGGAGAGGCCGTATGGCAGGCCGATGTGGCCGTCACCGATCTCCAGTGGCAACCCGAGCCGGGCCGGCTAGCGGCGGGCGAGACGTACTTTTGGCGCGTGCAAGCCGTCCGAGGCGACGGCACGCTGCTCGACACCGATCTTTACCTGTTCCGCTATGCCGTGGAGTAGACTGGGGTTGTTCATCGTGCTCACCGTAGTGTCGGCGAGTTGCACATCCGACGCGGAGCGACTTCGCCAGGCCAGAGCCCACTGGGCTGCGGGTGAGGTCATCGCCGCAGAAGAGGTGCTGTCGGCGCTCGCCGAGGATGCGGCACTAGATGCCGACAGCCTCCAACTGTGGTACGCGGAGGTACTGCTGGCACGCGGTGAACTGCGGCGCACGCGCAACGTGCTGCACCCATTGATCGAGCACCCACACGCACCTGTCTATGCGAAGGCGCTTGCCGAACTCAGCCATACATACTTCTACCTCGGCTACCCCGACAGCGCGGCGGTGCTTGCGCGCAAGCTACAGGCTCACGGCCACGTCAATGCGGACATGGTGGCAGGGGCGCGTGCCCACCACGTGTTGGGTAAGGTGGCGTTTTATCAGGCCGCCTACGACTCGGCACGTTTCCACCAGGAGCAGAGCCTCGCCAAGGCACGTGCGGCCGGGCACCTCGGCACCATCGCCGATGCGCAGCGCCAGCTGGGTGTGCTCGCATGGTACGAGGGCGAGAGAGCTGCAGCCGAAACCGATTGGTACCGCCCTGCGCTTGCGTTGTACCGGCAGCTCGGCGACCGACACGGCGAGGCGACCACCCTCGCCAACCTCGGGCTGTTGCACATGGAGCGAGGCGATATCGTGTCGTTTATGCGGTACGAGTTACAGGCCTTCAAGCTCCGCAGACGCATCGGCGATCAGGTAGGCCTGGCCGATAGCTACTATTTCCTGAGCATCAACCCGTACAACCACATTCCCCCAGCGGGTCACGCATTCGACTACCTGCGTCGTAGCGCTGAACTGAGCCAGACCATCGGTTACGCATGGGGGTATGAGGTGGCCGTGCGGATGCTACAAGGCATAATGCTCGGGAACAGCTTCGAGCCTACTGAGGCATACCTCGCCGATTCTACCATAGCCCAGTCGGGCGAAGGGAAGTGGTATCAGCAGCAGTTCGCGGGCCGAAAGGCCTTCTTTGAGCAACGCTGGGCCGACGCGCTCGCGATCTTTGAGGCCGTCTATGCTGAAGGCGAAGCGCAGGGTACAGAGAGCTTGAGATACCACGCGTTGCAATGGATGGTACGGCCGCTGGTGTACGAAGGGCGCTGGGCCGACGCCCTGGTTGCGGTGCAAGACCTGCAAGAGAGTGCTCCGCAAGACATCCGCCATGTCATCACCGAGGCTGAGTTGTGGCTAGCTCAGGGCGATACTCGCCAAGCGGTAGCGCAGTTGGCTCCGCTCGCCGCTGTACAAGACTCGCTGTACCTATATCAACTCAACACGCTACACCCCGATGTGGCCTTCAAATATGCGGCGTGGGCCATCCACGAGAAACGGGCCGCCTTATACAGCACGCTCACCAAGGCGCTGATCTGGCAACAAGACACCACCGCGTTTCACTACCTAGAACGCGAGCGCGGGCTGCCCTTTTGGGGCGGCCAGCACAGCGAGCAGGGCTCTGAGGCACTGGGCGCTTTCGTGCGCGCGGTCGAAACCCAGGAAGCCAAAGTAGGGTCGTTTACGGATCTGAAGGCCATCGAGGGCATCATTGCGGAGGTGCAACACCAACTGCTGGTAGAGCAAGAGGTCATGACCCAGGCAGGACCGCGTGCGGTGGAGGTTGCCACACTGGCCGAACTGCAAGCCGCGCTGGCCCCCAACGAGGTCTACATCGCTTACACGCAAACGCTACACGGGCGTCAGGGGCCGATCATCCATCCGATACTCGACGAGCCTGCGTTGTACGCGCTCGCTATCCGTGCCGATACCGTGGCCTACTTTACACTGCCCGGCACGACGACCTCGGTGGAGGCTCTGCTGGACGTTTTCCGCATGACCATCCAGCGTGGCCGCCACCATCCGTACGAGACGAGCGGGCAGGCATCGGCGCACAAGCTGTATCAGCACCTCATAGCGCCGCTTGTAGCGGCAGACGTCATCCGCCCTACCGATCACCTGATCGTGTCAACGCAGAAAGCCCTGGACGGCGTACCCTTCCAAGCCCTGAGCCTCAGGCCACCCGGTACGCCGCCACAGTTTCTCATCGAGGCCCACGCTGTAACCTATGTGCCGTCGGCGACGATGTTGGTCGAGGAACGCCAGAATGCGCCTGCAGCCCTTAGATCGGTGCTGGCCGCCGCCCCCTTGGGGGACGCCCTGCCGTACACCATTGATGAGATACACAACCTGCCCGATGCATACTTCGAGGTGGAACGTCTAGAAGGTCGCCAAGCCACGCGCGCCGCCATCCTCAACGCGCTCAGTACGCAGGATGTAGTACACCTGGCCACCCATGCGCAGATACACCAGCGGTACCCCCTCTACTCGTCGGTAGCGTTGCGGAATGAGCGGCTGGAGCTACACGAGCTGCTCAATCACCCCATCAAGGCATCGCTTGTGGTCCTGAGCGCTTGTGAGACGGGGCGGGGCGTCGGGGTCATGGGCGAGGCCCCATCGGGCAGCGACGTGGTCAGCTTCCCACGGGCGCTTTTACACGCAGGTGCCCGGAGCGTGCTGACCTCGCGGTGGCAGGCTGAAGACGCCGCGACGGCGCAGCTGATGGCCACATTCTATGCATACCTGGGGGAGCACGCTTTTGCCGAGGGAACCGAGCAGATGGCGCCAGCACAAGCATTAGCCCAAGCACAGCGGCGCTTCTTGACCCAGGCCCGAGCCGAGAGCAGTCCGTACCAACATCCCTTCTACTGGGCAGGCTTTGCCCTCACAGGCGCTAGCCGCTAGAGGATGCGGCGTACTTTTTTTGGTGGCCTCCGGTAAAGTGACGCCAGCATACCCATACGCTATCTGATGCACACAGCCCCCACGCTTGTTTCATCAGATCTGCTATGCTTCCTATGCCCACCTCCATCTGGTCTCCGCGAGTCCCCCATCGCGTTGGCAGCCTGCTGGTTATCGCACTGCTCGCCTTTGCGCTCGCTCCGCAGCACGCCCATGCCCAACGTACCAACAGCCGCGCACAAGACCATAAGGTCTCAGACGACATCACGCGTGCGGTCACCCTCGCTTACAACCGCCTCTCTGACCGGGAGAAGCAGGCGCTAGCCACCTCGCTCTGGCAGGTATGGATAGCCCTCGAAGACAAGTCCCCAGCGCCCTACGTGGACCCCACGCCGCCTGCTGAGGAAAACGCCTGTGTAGACTGTGGCCGGTATCAGGCCTACCCCAACGATCCATGCCTTGCAATCCGGCAGCAGATGCAGGACCTCACAGACTCCATACTCATGCTCGGCGTTGCTATCGACGCCATGCAGATGCTAAAGCAGGCCTTTGTCGATGCGGAGTTCTATGGCGGCATAGCACAGCTCGTTGCCGATGTGGTCACAACCTCTATCTCGCTGGCTACGGCAGGGACAGGCGCTGTGTTTAGCCGAGCTGCAACTAAGGCACTGGCAGGCATCGCGACGAGCCAAATTCGCCAAAGCATGACCTCTGCGCTTGTCGATGCACTCCCCGAGCCATTTGCGTCATACATGGACGGTACGCTCACGCAAGCGGCCGTCGATCAAATCGCCAACGCCTTTACGCAGGAACGCAAGGCCCTCTCCAATCAGCGCTTCGATCTGACCAAGGCGTTTAACGCTTGCAGAGATAATTACACGGCGACGCTGCGCAAGATTAATGCGGCCAACGAGGAGGTCTGGCAGTGCCGGCAGGCCAACCAGGGCCGTGTCTGTTTTAACAACTAATCACCGAGGCGAACCCATCATGCTTTACCGAATCTCCCGGGTCGCGTTCGGCCTACTAATCGTGGCTCTAGTTGTCGTGAGCCCTGCATTAGCGCAAAACAACGGGATCACCGTCACCCAGACCACCTCGTACAAGTTGCCCGGCATGCTCGGCGATGCGCTTGCCGCCCTGGGCAACAGCGTGCCAGGGGGCATGAATCAGGACGAGACCCTCTACCTGAAGGGCAACCAGATGCGCATGGACCAGGGCGATGAGACAACGGTCTATGACCTCGACCAGCGCCGGATGATCACATGGAACCGAGGCACCCAACGCTACCGCATTCAGACGTTCGATCAGCTGGCCCAGCAACTCGATCAGCTACGTGGCCAAGCGGACGAGGATATGAATGCGGCAGACGCCGGTGGGTGGGAGCCCGTGACCGAGGAAAACTACGGCTTTCAGGATGCCCGCCTCGACCTCCGCGTGAATCGCACCGGCGAGACCGATCGCAAGAACCGCTTCAATGCCGAGCGTGTGGTCTTGACGATGGAAGCTACCAACGTCGCTGAAAGTACGGAGACTGCCACAGCTGACGGTATGGACGGCGCCATGTATGAGCAGGAGGGTGGCATCGTAGCCGTCACCGACATGTGGGTCTCGAACGATGTGGGCGACTATGCGCAGGTACAGACCTTCCAACAGCGGCTCGCGGGCGAGCTGGGCGCGGCTTTTTTAGGCGCTGAGGCGTCTAGTCGCCTGAATGCCGCCTTTGACCGCGACCCCCGCATGGCTTCTATGATGAACCGCATGATGGGCGAGGCGACACAGATCGATGGAGTGCCAGTCCATACGACTACCCATCTTGTGTGGGTGCCGCACGGGCAGACGTTCGACGAAAGCGCCCTGCTGAAGTCGTCCAAGAAGAAGCGGCGGCGTGGCCTAGGCAACATGGTTCGGCGGGCTCTGGAGACGAACACAGGCCTCAATGCGGGGGCTGAGGACGAGAACAAGCAGCGTACGCTCGTGAGCGTGATCAACGAGATTCGGGCGGTGCAGATCGGGCCACTCGATGCTCAGCTGTTTATGCCGCCTTCGGGCTTCCAAGAAGACGTGGGCTATGAATAAGCGCGTTCAATCTCGCATCCGCTGTATGGTGGCGGCAGGGTTTATATGGGGTATTCTCGCTACAGGTGTAGCAGCCCAGCCCAGCTATGCGGTACCTCCGGTAACGACAGCCACAGTGGCACAGAGCATGTTGAAAGGTGGTGGTCCTGATACTGCTGGTTTACTCACGAAAACCTCAGATCCTCATCCAATCACGCAGCAGTTTCGCGTGCGGCTCGATGCTGAAGGGCGACCTGTTCAACAGGGCGCCCGGTACGTGCTCATCATCAAGCTCAGCTATCAGCGCGATGGTTCGAGCGGCTTCGCGTGGTACTGCAGCACGTTCGTGTGGCAGCGCAAAGGCCGTCACTTCGAACTGTCGAATGCGAAAACGAATCAAATGCCACCAGAGGAGTGGGACCGCCTCATGGGCGGCCGCTCCGATTGGGAAGCATTGAACGATTCCAAAACGGTTGAGCGGTTCGATGCACAACTAGACCGCACACCCGCGGCAGCTGTCGAGAAAACCATCCGTCGGCTCAATGCAGGCTTGACGGGGCGTATCCGCGTCAACAGCTAAAGCTCATGCCTCGGCCAGCGCGTTCAGGCGCTTGGTGAGGTCGCCGTAGCCAAGGTAGAGCGGCACGGGCGTGAGCGTTTTGGTGAGCACCGAGGCTTCGAGTTCGTCGCGGAAGGTGGCGTTCTCTAGCGTGCGCTGCACATATGTCTTGAGGTGCGTGAACCGCTCGACAAGGGCCAGGCGCACGGCTTCGTGCAGCCCTTCGGTTTCCAATTCGGCATGCACGTCGATGTGGCGGCTGACCACGGTGCGCGCTAGCCAAGTAGCAGCCCCCATGTGGATGAGTGTGTAGACGCCGAATACCGCCAGGCTGAGGGGTGAAACGCCCGCGATGGTGAACCAGACCCCTGCTAGCACGGCGAAGAGGAGCCCCATCGTCAGGCCGCTGCGCCGCAGCGGTTCCTCGCCCGAGAGGCGCATCAGGATAGGCTGATGGCGGTTCCACACGCGCTCGGCTTCGGGCTTGATGCGCCCTTGCAGGCGGTCGTGCAGCGAATCGGCCAGCTCCGTCTCTGGCGTGGCTACGTCGAGGGCTGAAGTGCGCTGCAGGAAGGCCTCGGCTTGCTCGGTCAGCAGCAGCGACGGCGCTGATGTCAGCGGCGACTGTACCGCAGGCAGCGTCGTGAATGGCGCGGCCGCCTGGGCATCGGGGATGTCGTTCATCAGCTGGCGCAAGCTCCAGATCGCGGTGCCGTAGGGCTTCCACTTGGCGGTCCGGTTGGTCCATATGGTCCGGATCTTGGCGTGGAGCGGTTCGGCGTAGTTGGCCCAGATGCCTTGCAGCCGCTCCTCGCCCGCTGCCAGCATCGCGGCCGACTGCGTCTGGAGGTGCGTGACCAAGCTGTTCGAGGCCTCGCGCACATACCGCTTGTTCCAGTGCTGAATGAAAGCCGCATCCTGCATGTTGGCCAGGAACTGAAAGGGGGTAAGCCCCTCGGCATCCAGATGGGGCGTGGGCACGTAGAGCGCTTTTTCCTTGAGGCGCATGTAGTACGCCTCCAGCCGCTGCATGGCCGCCACGGTGTCCTCCACGAAGAAGCCGTGGAGGGCGTGGTAGAGCGCATTGGCTTTGCTCCACACCTGCTCCTGTACCGCCGTTCGGGCGTCGCGTAGCCACGTGGCCAGCGCGTGTACGCCCGTGTCCACGAGCGCAACAACCTCCATCTCATTGGCGACGAGTGCCGTGGTAGAAGCGCCATCGCCCGAGGGGGGGAGCAGCAAATGGGTGATGGGGTCCAGATCCTGGTTGGGCGGGGCAGGCAACGCGGCCAGCTCGGCCTGGAAGCCGTCGAGGGCGCCAAGCACCGCCTCGCTGTTGTCGTACCGCGCCACGTCGGCTGCCGAGAGCTCAGTGGCGGGGATGTTGTCCACGCGCAGCTCGCCCAGCAGCGCCTGGGCGCGGTCGTTCAAGTAGGCCGCAGCGTTGTCCAGGCGGTCGGACAGGGGTGAGGGCGCGGGCGTGGCTGGGGGCGTACCCTCGGTGAGCATGGCTAGGGCGTGATCCTGCGTGTGCTGGATCTGCTGGCCGATCAGCTCTGCCAGCGTATGGACCTCGTCGCGGAGGGTACGCTGCATGTGGTCGCGAAAGCGGTTGAACGTCCAATGGCGCTCCAGCACGCGGTCGGCGAACAGCTCGAAGCGGCTGGCGATGACTTGATTCATGTGGCCGATGAACCGCTGGTGCTGCTTCTGCCAACGCTGCTGCGCCGGGAGCATGAACCGGTCGCGGACGGCGCGAAACATGGGTGTGCGCGCCAGTTCGGGCGTGCCCGGTGCTGGCGCATCGACCACAGAGGTGACCGATAGCGGCATCTGCGCTTGCATCGCTACGCGGCAGGCCTCGCGCTCGTCTTCGGGAAGCGTGTCGAGGTGCGTAAGCACGCCCAAGACAGAAAAGCTGGGCGGTGGGCCTGAGAAGGTGCTGAGGGCCGTGGTGAGTGCCTCGGGCATGGCGGCCTTGCTCACCCACATGATGCCATCCACGGAGGCGTTCGGAAGCGTGAAGTCAGTCGTCGTCGGCGCCTCGGCTAGGGCCATGTACTCGGGCAGTGCGGGCGCGTCGATGTGCCACACGATCTGCTCGACGTCGTCCAGTGCGCCCTCTTCAAACGGCCACGCCGAGCGGCCCATCGTTTCGGCCTGCTCGATGGGCACCACCTGCGGCACCTCGGCGTCGTCCGTCGTGGTGTAGACCTCGGCGTACTCGGCGGCCTCGCCCACCTGATGGTACACGTTGACCCAGCCGTGGCCCACTTTGGGCGCCGCGACCTCGCGGCCGAGCAGCTGGTTGATGAGGGTGGACTTGCCCGATCCGGCCTCGCCCGCTACGAGGAGCGTAAACGGCTGGTTCAGGTCGAAGCGGCGGCGTTCGAGCAGCTGCGTCTCGCGCGTGAAGCCGAGGGCATCGGCTGCTTCGCGGAGTAGGCGGTAGTCGTTGGTGAAGGTGGTGGGTGCGGGTAGCATGACGATAGCGATTGGCCAGTGTGGGGCAGCCTGCGGCCATCACAAAAACATCACCAACGCGCCACGCGTCGTCCACGAACAGTCGAAACAGCGCGATAATGACGGATTTGACGCCGCCCGTTATCGAGGGGGCAGCGAGCGGCTTCGGAAAGAATTTCCGATCCGTCTCACTCTGCACACGATAGGCACGGGCCGCCGTACCTTACCCGCTCAGAATGAGATTCGCCATGCCCACTGACTCTGCGTGCCGTGCGTTGCGTGCCGTGTGGTGCGGCCTGCTGCTGCTCGCCGTCGCGTTGCCGCTCCACGGGCAATCCGTCGCCACCGCCGCCGCTGCTGGCCCGCTCAGCGAGCGCCGCGTCAGCTACGTCATGGACGTCACGCTCGACCCCGACACCCGCCGCCTCGATGGCAAGCAACGCATCACGTGGCGCAATCCCGACCGCGTGCCCGTGCAGACGCTCCAGTTTCACCTCTACCTCAACGCGTTCAAGCCGGGCTCCACGTTTATGAGCGAAAGCGGCGGCCGCCACCGTGGCTTCAGCGCAGCAACCGCAGACCCGTGGGGCGGCACGGCGATCACCGCCATGACGTGGGACGATGCCGATGCGCCCGTGGATCTCACCCACGCCATCCGCTTCATCCAAACCACCGACGCCAACCCCGCCGACGAGACGGTGGCCGAGGTGCGGCTGCCTCGTGCGGTGGCGCCGGGCGAGACCATCGCGCTCGACGTAGCCTTTGCGGCTACGCTGCCCGAGATCGTGGCGCGGACGGGCTACGCCGTAGCCGACACGGGCAACCCGTTCTTCCTCGTGGCGCAGTGGTTTCCTAAGCTGGGTGCCTACGAGATCCCTGGTCAGCGGTACGTGCCCGAGGATGCCGCGCGCGGCGCCTGGAGCACGCACCAGTTCCACGCCGCCACCGAGTTCTACGCCGACTTCGGCACGTACGAGGTGACGATGCGCGTGCCCGAAGCCTACATCGTGGGTGCGACGGGCGTAGAGGTCGGCAGCGAAACCGCGGGCGGCATCAAAAGCGTCACCTACCGCGCCGACGATGTGCACGACTTCGCCTGGACCGCCAGCCCCGACTACCTCGTCCTCACCGACACGTGGGAGCACGTCGAGATCAAGCTGTTGCTCTTGCCCTACCACGAAGCCCAAGCCGAGCGCCACTTCGAGGCCACGAAGATCGGCCTGGCGTACATGGACCGCTGGGTGGGCCAGTATCCGTATCCCACCCTGACGGTAGTCGATGCCATCGGCGGCGCGGGCGGCATGGAGTACCCGACGTTCTTCACCGTGGGCACGGTCTACCGCCAGCCCGCGTGGTCGCGCTTTCTGGAGGTCATCACCATCCACGAGTTCATCCACCAGTACTTCCAGGGCCTGATTGCCAGCAACGAGGCCGAGGAAGCGTGGCTCGATGAGGGGATCACGTCGTACCTGGAGATGCGCATCATGGACGAGGCCTACGGGCCAGGCAGCATGCTAAACATCCCTGGCCTCCGCATCAGCGACAGCGACTACCAGCGCCTCGCCTACACCCGGTCGTTCCCCGGGCGCGGCATCATTGCCACGCGGGCGTGGGAGCATCGGTATGCCAGCGACTTCCCCAAGCTCGCCTACAACAAGCCCGCTGTCGTGCTCAAGACGCTGGAGCAGTACCTCGGGTGGGACACAATGGAGGAGGTCCTCAAGATGTACTACGCGCGCTGGCGCTTCCGCCATCCCACCACGCGCGACTTCATCGCCGTAGCCGAGGAGGTGGCACAGCAAGACCTCAGCTGGTTCTTCGACCAGTTCCTCTACGACGACGTCGTCGTGGACTACCGCGTGGTCTCCATCGCCACGCGCACTGCTGACGCGGCAGGCGTCACATCCACCGTCGTGCTTGAGCGCCTGGGCGATGGCGTCTTCCCGCAAACGCTGCGTGTCACCTACGACGATGGCACCACCGAAGACCGGGCCTGGGACGGCGAGGCCGAGTGGCACCGCCTCACCTTCGGCGGCCGCGTCACCGAGGCCTACCTCGACCCCGACAACCACGTCTGGCTCGACATCGACCGCCTCAACAACCGCCGCACCCTCCGCCCCGACGACACGCTGGCGCGCAAGACCCAGCTCAAAGCCACGGCTTGGCTGCAGGCCGTCTTCGTCGCC
>JBCCMF010000068.1:0-17492 GCA_039026435.1 Bacteroidota bacterium | reverse complement strand
TGATGGGCCTGCCCCGTACCGCCTGATGTCATGTGAAGTTCGCCAACGGATGCAGGCTATGCAGCAACCTCTTCCCCGGCCAACTGTGGGTTTTCCACTTTCACGTCGCTCTCGATGAGACCGTCGCGGAGGCGAACGATGCGGCGGGCGTGGTGGGCAATGTCTTCTTCGTGCGTCACCACCAGCAGCGTGTTGCCGCGGCGATAGAGCGTCTCGAAGAGGCGCATGATCTCCTCGCCCGTGCGCGTATCCAAGTTACCCGTGGGTTCGTCAGCTAGGATGAGCGAGGGCGTGTTGACGAGCGCGCGTGCCACGGCCACGCGCTGCCGCTGCCCGCCCGAGAGTTCGTTGGGTTTGTGGTCCATGCGGTCGCCGAGGCCCACGTTGCGGAGCGCTTGCGCAGCCATCTCGCGGCGTTTGCCCTTGCCGAGGCCCGCATAGATCAGCGGCAGCTCCACATTCTGCAAGCAGTTGACACGCGGCAACAGGTTGAACGTCTGGAAGACGAAGCCGATCTCGCGGTTGCGCACCTCGGCCAGCTCGTCGTCGTCCTTCTCGCTGACCTGCTGGCTGTTGAGCAGGTAGTCACCCGAGGTAGGCGTGTCGAGGCAGCCGATGATGTTCATCATGGTGGACTTGCCCGAGCCCGACGGCCCCATGATAGCTACGTAGTCGTTCGGGTAGATATTGAGCGAGACGCCCGCCAGCGCGCGCACCTCCTGCGAGCCCATCTGGTAGATCTTCTTGATCTCTGAGAGGGCGATGAGCGGTTCTTTGGTCGTCATAGAGCAGGTTCAGGCGTCGGCAGCAGGGGGAGGTCAGCGTACGAGTCAGGGTGTGCGATCAGCGCGATTCGAAGCGATTGCTCTCGCCGCCCGCTGCACCCTCCTCACGCACTTGCACGTCTTGGTCGGGGCGTAGCTCGCGGCTCACGGCGCGGAAGGGCCCCGTGACCACCTGGTCGCCCACAGACAGGGTTCCGGTGACGACGATGTGCGTGTCGTCTGAGATGCCCGTCTCTACTTCCACCATCTTGACCTTGCCGTCTTCCACGATGAAGACCACCTTGCGCAGGTCTTCGCCCTCGGTGTTGCTGGCTTGCTGCACGGGCGTGTCCGTCGAGTCGGCGTCGCTCTTGACCTTGTTGTAGTCGCGCACGGTGACGGCCTGGATGGGCACGGCCAGCGTGTTGACGTCGGTGCGGGTGAAGATGTCTACGGTGCCGCTCATGCCGGGCCGGAAGATCGGCATGTTGTCCTCGGGGCTGATGGCTTCGGTCGAGCCGAGCCCTTCGGCGAGCGTGGCCACCTCTACGTTGTGCCGATCCAGGATACGCACTTTGACGGGGAAGTTAGTCACCTGCTCCTGCGTGCCCGCGCCCTGTGTCCGCGCCGAGTTGGCGATCTCTGTCACCACCCCTTTGAAGACGCGCTCAGGGTACGCATCGACCTCGATAGCGGCCGTGTCACCCAGCGCCACGTTGACCACATCGTTCTCGTTGACATCGACCATGATCTCCATCTGATCGAGCTTGGCCAGCGTCATCAGCACGGTGCCCTGCATCTGCACGGTGCCGAGCGCGCGCTCACCCAGCTCCACGTTGAGCTGGCTGATGGTACCGTTCATCGGGGCGTAGATGGTGGTGCGCGAGAGGTTTTCGGTGGCTTCGCGCTGCCGTGCCTCGGCACTCTGTACAGAGTAGCCCGCGGCTTCGTAGCCTGCTTTCTGCACTTCGTAGGTCGTCTCGGCGCGCTCCAGATCGCTCTGCGGCACGGCGTTCTTTTCAAACAGCGTGCGCGTCCGGTTCATCTCCAGCTCGGCGTTGAGCATGTCGGCGCGGCGTTGCGCCAAAGAGGCTTTGGACTGCAGCACGCCGGCCTCGGACTGCTCAAGCTGCGCGCGGTAGAAGTCCGGGTCGATGCGGACGAGCAGGTCGCCCTTGCTCACGCGGTCGCCTTCCAGCACGGGCAGTGTAATGATCTCGCCTGAGACATCGGGGCTGATCTGCACCTCGACTTCCGGCTGCACGCGGCCCGAGGCCACGACGACCTGTGTGATGTCGCGTTCGTCCACGGTGTCTACTTCGACGGTGGTGCCTTCGGGGCCTCCGCCTACGAAGCCTAGCTGTTTGCCTGCGACAGCGCCAACGAGCAGCAAGATAACGAGAACGCTAAAGATGACGAGCAGTCGTTTAGTAGCGCTACCTTTTTTCTTTGCCATGAAAATGTAGAGATGAAAGGTTAGGGGAGGGAGGACCTGTACGGCGGGCCTAGTCGAACAGCAACTCGTCGGCTGTGATGTCGCCCGTGTAGTACTCGATCAGCTTCTCGCGGAAGATGAAGTCGTAGACGGCCGAGGCGCGGTTGCTTTGCGCTTGCACGAAGCTGGCGCGCGCCTGCGTCAGCTCCACGATCGTCGAGGAGCCCACGGCGTAGCGCTCCTGCTCTACTTCCAGCGCCTGCTGCGCCGCGGCGAGTGCTGCAGCGGTGGCATCGAGCGTCTGGATGGCCGTTTGGTAGTCGAGGTAGGCCTGGCGCACTTCGAGCGCGATGTCTTGGCGGAGGTTCTGGAGGCTGAGCTGCGCGTTCGTCAGGCGCACCTGCGCCCGCTGCACGTTGTTGCGCGTGCTGAACCGGTCGAAGATGGGCATCGACACCCCAATAGACACGCTGCCGCCGCGGAACAGGTCAACCTGGTCAGAGAAGTTGAGCGAGGAGGCGCTGGACCACCGCGTGCTGTAATTCCCGTTCAGGTTGATGTTGGGCAACCGAGCACCACGTGCAATCCGGATGCCTTCTGCAGTAGCACCGATGCTCTTCTCTTGAGCTTGGAGGTCAGTACGCTGGGTAAAGGCCTCGTTGAGCATCGTGTTGACGCTGTAGGCCTGTTCAACGAGGTCGTCTTCGCTTACGTCAGGGATGACGAATTCGTAGGCGCCAAACGGGTCAAGCTGCAGGATCTGGATCAGGTTGGCCTCAGCCAGCTGGAGCAGCCGCTGCGTTTGGATCAACTGCAGCTCGGCGTTGGCCACCTGCGTCTCCTGCTGGAACTGGTCCGAGATGGCCCGCTGGCCCACGCGCACAAACTCCTGAATCCGCTCCAGCTCTTGCTGTTGGGCCTCCAAGTTCTCCTCGCGGATGAGCACCTGTTGGGACTGATCAATCAGGTTCAGGTAGTTGCTCATCACCTGGAAGATGACGGCTTGGCGCTGGCGGCTGAAGCTCAGGTCGGCCGACTCCAGGTCCAGCCGTGCCTGACTCAACGACGCTTCGCGGCGAAACCCGTTGAACAGACTCACACCAGACGAGGCACTCACATTCCAGCTCTCGGTGGCGGCATCAATGAACTCGTTAGACGTAGGGTCAATGCTTCGCCCGTAGCTCTGCCCCGTTCCTGTCGAGAAGCTGAGGTTGGGGAAGTACTGCATCCGGCCGTCTGAGACCTGCGTGGCAGCGATCTCGACCTGGTTGGCCGACTGCTTGAGGTTGATGTTCTGGTCCAGTGCAATCTGGATGGCTTCGTTGAAGCTGATGCGTTGGGCGTCTTGAGCAAACACAGCCGTGGAGACGAAGAGCAGCAGCGCAAGCAGGGTGCCGGAGCGGCGAAGAGAGGAGGCGGTCATAGTAGAGAACAGGTGCAGTAAATCAGACTCATCGCGGGGGGCTAGACGGACCGCACCCGACAAGGTTACGGTTGCCGAGTGCAGACTCGTTTCGCGATACTGTTGGCGAATGATTTCGAGGTCAGAAATTGGGATGTTTTCGCTGGTGAAGTACAGCCCCATCAGTCCTTCTAGCCTGGATTTTCGAGGGTGTTCTGGATTCGCCAACAGTATCGTTTCGCGAGGGAGAAACGCAAGCGTCACTATCCTAGTAACGAGAGCAACTAGCCCATATTCCGTAGGCTGCGTCAACCGCCGTTCCAAACGACGTATGGCGGCTGGAAGCCTGGGTGAGATGCGGCGACTGTACGCTGGCGGACAGCTGTTGTTACAGCAGCGCACAATTCGGTCACAAGACCACGGAAGTTCACGCACCCTTCAAAAATAGTGATGCGCCCCAAGCAACCGCCTGGCACAGGCCAGCGCCAGCACCATGTGCCACGCCGAGGTGCCGTGCGTAAACAGCGCGCTCCGCATCGGATGGCCCGCAGGAGCGTGGCCTCCGGCTGCTGGCTTGGGCGGCGAGCCTGTAGGTTGACGAAGCCTTCACATAAGGGCGCAGTGGACATCAGATTTTCACAGAAGTACATGCGCTACTAATCGTCGCTTAAACTGACGGCTGGCAGAAATGCTGTATCATAGCGACGTACCCCGTTCCATCTACCCCCACTTTGCATTATGACCCACATAAAACGACTGGCGGCTCTTGTCATGCTGGTACTGGTGGCGCTCCCGGCTTACGGGCAGGGCGTCACCACCTCGTCCATGCGCGGCGTTGTCTCTGATGCTGCAGGCGAGACGCTGCCCGGCGCCAACGTCTTGGCGGTTCACGTGCCTTCGGGCTCCGAGTACGGAACGTCCACCAACGTAGAGGGCACCTTCAACCTGCGCGGCATGCGCGTGGGCGGCCCCTACCGCGTTACGGTGAGCTTCGTCGGTTTCCAGCCCTTCACGCGGGAGGGCATCTTCCTGTCGCTCGGTGAGTCGTTCACGCTCAACGCCGAGCTGAGCGAGGACGCCGTCCAACTCGGCGAAGTCGAGGTCGTGGCCTCGGGCGGCATCTTTGACCAGAGCCGGACGGGCACGGGCACCCGAGTCGACGAGACCGCCATCCGCAACATGGCCTCGGTGGGCCGCGACCTGGCCGACTTCACGCGCATGACACCGCAGGCCTACGTCGAGAATGACGATGACGACGGCCCTGCCATCTCCATCGCGGGCCAGAACAACCGCTACAACGCCATCTACATCGACGGCACGGTCAACAACGACGTCTTCGGCCTCTCGGCACAGGGCACCAACGGTGGCCAGACGGGCTCCACGCCCATCTCCATCGATGCCATCGAAGAGTTTCAGATCGCCATCTCGCCGTTCGACGTTACGCAGAGCGGCTTCACGGGCGGCGCCATCAACGCGGTCACCCGCTCGGGCACGAACATGTTCGAGGGCTCGTTCTACTACCTGACGCGCAACGAGAACTTTGCGGGCAACACGCCGGGCAACCTGCTTGGCCCTGGCGACGTGGCGGAGAGCCTGGCGCCCTTCAGCAATAACCGCTACGGCTTCCGCATCGGCGGCCCGATCATCCAGAACAAGCTGTTCTTCTTCGTCAACGGCGAGATCCTGCGCGCCGAGTCGCCCGTGCCGTTTAGCGCGGCCTACGGTGGCGACTCGGGCAACCGCTTGAGCGAGCTCGACCAGCTCCTCCAGAACAACTTCGGCTACACCGCTGGCCCGTTTGGCGACAAGACCTCGACGCTGGATGACGATAAGCTGCTCGTGAAGCTGGACTGGAACATCAGCCGGCAGCACAAGCTCAGCGCCCGCCACAGCTATTCGAAGTCGGACAACACCGACCAGTTTGCCAGCAGCGCCAACCGTATCGAGTTCTCGAACACGGCCGAGTTCTTCCCCAACGAGACCAACTCGACCGCGGTGGAGCTCAACAGCACGTTCGGCACCGACTTCGCCAACAGCTTGATCCTGGGCTACACGACCGTGCGCGACGACCGCGACTTCACGGGCGACCCGTTCCCGTACGTCCAGATCGACGACGGCGCGGGCAGCATCCGCATCGGGTCGGAGCAGTTCTCCACGGCCAACCTGCTGGAGCAGGACATCTTCACCGTGACGAACAACTTCAACTACTTCCTCGGCGATCACACGCTGACGCTGGGCGCGCACGCCGAGTTCTACAGCATCGGCAACCTGTTCATCCCGCGTAACTTCGGGTTCTACCGCTACCGCAGCGTGGACGACTTCGTCCAGTCGGTCAACGCGATCAACAACCCGGGCATCGACCCGGCGCAGCCGCGCGAATTCCGCCGTGGCTACTCGCTCGTGGACGGCATCGCAGGTGACGAATCGGCCGCCATCGGTGCGTTCGACGCCTACCAGGTCGGCCTCTACCTGCAGGATGAGTTCCAGGCAACGGATCGCCTACGCGTGACGGCGGGCCTCCGCGCCGACATCCCGCAGATCACGACCACGCCGCGCTCCGCCCCCGATGTGCTGCTCACCACGATCCCGGCCATCCTGAATGCGGGCATTGAGCTGAACGGCGCCCAGCCGGGCAAAACCCCGGCGCCTGCCATCTACTTCTCCCCACGCGTCGGCTTCAACTACGACCTCTCGGCAGACGGCAACGCGCAGCTTCGCGGTGGCGTGGGCGTCTTCACGGGCCGCGTGCCCTTCGTGTGGCCCGGCGGCATGTTCCTCAACAACGGCACCAACACGGGCGAGATTCGCGTCTTCGACGGGACGCTGCCCAACGGCGATGCCATTCCGTTCGTCCCCGATCCGCAAGAGGCGCTGGATGGCACCAACTTTGGCCGCACCGTTACCTCGCAGATCCCCGGCGGTCGCTTGGAGATGTTCGAGGAGGACTTCCGCTACCCGCGGGTGCTCCGTTCCAGCCTGGGCTTGGACTACGAGCTGCCGGGCGGATGGATTGGTACACTCGAAGGCCAGTTCACCAAGACGCTCGACAACATCCTGGTCACCAACGTCAACCTGAACCCCGCTACGATCACCAACCTGGATGGTCCTGATAACCGCCCCGTCTACGCGGGCAGCGGTGTAGAGATTGACGAACGCTACTCGGCGATCCACCGCGTGGGCACGACGGACGAGGGCTACACGTACGACATCACGGCGATGGTGCAGAAGCGGATGCGCGAAGTGCTCACCGAGACCGATAACCTCGACCTGATGTTCTCCTACACCTACGGCGATGCCTACGTGCTCAACGACGGCACCTCGTCTCAGGTGAACTCGATTTGGCGGGGCACGGAGAACGTGAACGGGCTGAACGAGCTCGACCTGACGCGCTCCGACTTCTCGCTGGGTAGCCGCATCCTCGGCTCGGTCACGTACCGGACGGAGTTCTTGAGCAACCTGGGCACCACGGTCTCGTTGTTCTACGTGGGCGAGAGCGGCCGTCCGTTCTCCTATACCATCGCGGGCAGCCAGAACCTGCGCGGCGATGGCGACGGCTTCTCGGCGTCGCTGATGTACGTGCCCAACAACGCCACCGAACTCGGCCTCTCCGGCAGCGATGCTGCGGCCTTGGACGCCTTCATCGAGAGCAGTGACTACCTGAGCAGCCGTCGCGGTCAGTACGCCGAGCGCAACGGCAGCCGCACGCCGTTCGAGCATACGTTCGACCTCAAGTTCGCGCAGGAGATCTTCGCTAACTTCGGCGGCCGCCGCCAGACGGTGGAGCTCACGCTCGACATCTTCAACATCGCCAACCTGTTCAACAGCGACTGGGGCGTGCGCTACAACGGCCTGGGCAGCGAAACGCTACTCGACTTCGAAGGCTTCAGCGGCGCACCCGGATCGGGCAACTTCACGCCAGAGTACAGCCTGGAGTTCAACCCGGATAACATCCCCACCGAGGAAGCGCTCTTCAACGCAGAGACCAAGGACGAGGGCCTCTACAGCTCGCGCTGGTTCATGCAGTTTGGCGTGCGCTATACGTTCTAAACGGTTCTGTGTGGCCGCAAAGGCATAGCCTCTGACGCCATAAACGCTACGAGCGGGCGCTGGACTTCCGGGTTCGGCGCCCGCTTTGCGTTTCACCCCCTCCCGATTCTGGAAGGCAGCGCGTACCTTGGTGTGGTCCTCGAAGCTGTTGCCCAAGATCTATCTGCTCAATTCACCGAAGAGTCCCCTCTCCTGGGAGCTGGGAGAGGGAGCACGTTGTGCCGTGTTGAGGATGTCTTGCTCTTACAGTCTGACCACTTCCTGACCCACTACCCTGCTCATGCGCAACGGTCTAAAGCTCGCCAGCGGCCCGCTCGTGGCTGTGGTTCTGCTGCTGCTTCCGGCTCCCGAGGGGCTGGATGTGGCGGCGTGGCGCACCGTGGCCATCGCCGCATGGATGGCGCTGTGGTGGGTGACAGAGGCCATCCCGATTGCGGCCACGGCGCTGCTGCCGATGGCGCTGTTTCCGCTGCTAGAGATCCTGCCGATCCGCGCCACGACGGCGCCCTACGCCAACCCGCTGGTGTTCCTCTTTCTGGGCGGCTTCATTCTGGCGGCCGCGCTTGAGCGGTGGAACCTGCACCGCCGGATCGCGCTCGTGGTCATCCGGGCGATGGGTACCGAGCCGAAGCGCATCATCGCGGGCTTCATGCTGGCGGCGGCGCTGCTGAGCATGTGGGTGAGCAACACCGCCACGGCCATGATGATGCTCCCCATCGGGCTCTCAGTCATTGAGCTGACGAAGCGCGACGGCGATGGCGCGGCACAGTCACCATTCGCTACGGCCCTACTGCTCGGGCTGGCGTACGGGTGCAGCATCGGCGGCATGGCGACGCTGATTGGGACGCCGACGAACGCGTTTCTGGTGGGCTTCCTCGAAGAGACCTACAGCTACGACATCGCGTTTGCCGACTGGATGATGCTGGGCCTGCCGCTGGCGCTCATCGGCTTGCTCGTGGCCTTCGCCCTGCTGACGGGCGTGCTGTTTCCCGTCAACGTGGCGGCCCTTCCCGGCGGGCGTGCCTTCATCGAGGACGAGCTGCGCAGCCTGGGTCCGATGCAGGCGCCTGAGCGCCGCGTGGCGCTGGTGTTCGGCACGGTGGCGCTGCTGTGGATCCTGCGCCCGCAGCTGACGCCGTTCGTGCCTGGTCTTTCGGATACGGGCATCGGCATGATCGGGGCGGTGCTGCTGTTCATCGTGCCCTCGGGCAGCCACGACCGCAAGACGGCGCTGCTCACGTGGCGCCACGCCGAGCGGATCCCGTGGGGCGTGCTGCTGCTCTTCGGCGGCGGGCTCAGCCTCGCGGCCGCCATCAGCGGCACGGGCCTGGCGATGTGGATCGGCGAGCAGCTCACGCTCTTCGCCAGCTGGCCGCCGCTGGCGCTGATGCTGCTGGTCGTGCTGGTCATCGTCTTCCTCACCGAACTCACCAGCAACGTCGCCACCGTGGCGGCCTTCGTGCCCATCCTGGCGTCTATTGCCATCAGCATTGGCGAGAACCCGCTCGTGCTGCTCGTCCCGGCCACGCTGGCAGCGAGTGCGGCGTTCATGCTGCCCGTGGCTACGCCGCCCAACGCCATCGTCTACGGCAGCGGCGCGCTCACCATCCCGCAGATGGCGCGCGCTGGGCTGGTTTTGAACGTTGCGTTCATTCTGCTGACGACGTTGCTCGCGTACCTGCTGATGCCGATCATGCTGGACGTCACCTTCGGCACGCTGCCGCTCTGGGCCGACTAACGCCACTTCTGAAAGATGATTTCCCACCTGATCCTACCCGAGCAATTAACGTGCTGGTTTGGCACAACGGGCCCCCTCTCCCGGGAGCTAGGAGAGGGTTGGGGTGACCAGCGCCATCGCCAGTCCTTATTTCGCCCTCACCCTGTCCCTCTCCCAGCTCCCGGGAGAGGGGACTTCGAGGCTTACAGGGGATGGCAATTCCTGCACCATACTGTTCAAGAACAGATACAAGCAATCATCGCTAACACCTCCTCTCGCACTCCTCGCTCGCCCATGCCTGCGCTCTCCAAAGCCCTCATCACCTCTGCGGCATACCAAGACCGCGCCGACCTGGAAACGCCGCCGCCATCCGTCTTCGAGCTGCCCGAGAAGGTGCTTCAGTTTGGCACCGGCGGCTTCCTGCGCGGCTTCTGCGACTTCTTCATCGACCAAGCCATCAAAGCAGGCGCATACGATGGGCGTGTGGTGATGGTGGGCTCCACAGGCAGCGGCCGCAGCGCCAGCCTCGCCAAGCAAGACGGGCTCTACACCGTCACTGTGCGCGGCATCGACCAGGGCGAGACCATCGACCGCGACCATGTCATTGCTTCGGTCAGCCGGGCGCTCTCGGCCAAGGACGCGTGGGCCGATGTGCTCGCCATAGCGCGCAGCGCCGATCTGGAGGTTATCATCTCCAACACCACCGAGGTGGGCATCCAGCTCGACACCGAAGACCGCATCGAGGCCAATCCACCGCGCTCGTTTCCGGGCAAGCTGACGGCGGTGCTCTACGAGCGGGCGAAGCACTTTGGCTACCGCCCCGAGGCGGGGCTCATCGTGCTGCCGTGCGAGCTGATCGAAAACAACGGGCAGGTGCTCAAAGGCATTGTGCAGGCGCTCGCCGAGCAATGGTCCTTAGGCGATGACTTCCTCACGTGGCTCGACGCCTCGGTCACGTTCTGCAATGCGCTTGTAGACCGCATCGTGCCCGGCACGCCCCGCGGCGAAGCACTAGACGCCCTCTACGACCGCCTCGGCTACACCGACGACCTGCTCACCGTGGCCGAGGTCTACACGCTCTGGGCCATCGAAGGCGATGCGTCGGTGCGGGAGCGACTGGGCTTCACTGACCCGAGCGTCAACCCCGGCATCGTGGTGGCCGACGACATCACGCCGTACCGCGAGCGGAAGGTGCGGGTGCTCAACGGCACCCATACCTCGTTCGTGCCCGCCACCTTCCTGTCCGAGCAGTTCGTGACCGTGCTGGATGTGATGGACGACGAATCGGCGTCCGCATTCGTGGAGGGCGTGGCCCGCGACGAGATCGTGCCCAGCCTCGACGTGCCGGACGGCCCAGCCTACGCCGAGGAAGTGCTCGACCGCTTTCGCAACCCGTTCCTGCGCCACCACCTGATCGACATCACGCTGCAGACCACGATGAAGCTGCGCGCCCGGGTGGTGCCCACCATCCTCAGCTACGTCGAGAAAACGGGCGAGGTGCCGCACCGCATCGCCTACGGCTTCGCCGCCTACCTGCGCTTCATGCGCGTCGCCCGTATGGAGGACGGTCGCTACTTCGGCGCCCGCGCCAGCGGGGATACGTATCCCATCCGCGACGACCACGCTGACTTCTACCACGAACTCTGGGACGGCATCGACCTTGCCAGCGACGCCGACCTCCGCGCCCTCGCCCACACCGCCCTCGCCCACACCGCCTTCTGGGGCGTCGACCTGAACACCGTTGGCGACTTCGGCCTCGCCGTCGCCGATGCGTTCGTCGCCATCTGCCAGCACGGTACGTTTCCCACCGCTTGAATCGCACGCCCGCGAGGCGACCTGAGACTTTTCGACCTTCGACCGAAGACCAAACCATGAAAATCACCGATGCCAAGGTGCTCGTCACCTGCCCCGGCCGCAACTTCGTCACGCTCAAGATCTACACCGACGCGGGCGTCTACGGCATCGGCGATGCGACGCTGAACGGGCGCGAGCTAGCGGTAGCCTCGTACCTGACGGATCACGTCATCCCCTGCCTCATCGGGCGCGACCCGGCGCAGATCGAAGACACGTGGCAGTACCTCTACAAGGGCGCCTACTGGCGGCGCGGCCCCGTCACCATGACGGCCATCGGCGCGGTCGATGTGGCGCTGTGGGACATCAAGGGCAAGGTGCTGAACACGCCCGTTTATAACTTACTCGGTGGGGCGAGCCGGACGGGCGTGATGGTCTACGGCCACGCCAGCGGCGCCACCATCGCGGAGACCGTCGAGGAAGTCGGCAAGTACATCGACAAGGGCTACAAGGCGATTCGCGGGCAGACGGGCATCCCGGGGCTCCCGGCGGTGTACGGCGTGGGCAAGGGCAAGCTGTTCTACGAGCCCGCCGACAAGGACATGCCGACCGAGGAGGTGTGGTCTACCGAGACGTACCTCAACCACATCCCCAAGCTGTTCCAGGCGATGCGCGACACGTACGGCTGGGACCATCACTTTCTGCACGACGCGCACCACCGCCTCACGCCCATCGAGGCGGCGCGGTTGGGCAAGGACCTGGAGCCGTTCCGGCTGTTCTGGCTGGAGGACGTGGTGCCCGCCGAGCTGCAGGAGGGCTTCCGGCTCATCCGCGAGCACACCACCACGCCGCTGGCCGTGGGCGAGGTGTTCAACAGCATCTACGACATCCACACGCTCATCACCGAGCAGCTGATCGACTACTGCCGTATGACGATCTCGCACGGCGGCGGCCTCACGCCGATGCGCAAGATTGCGGCGCTGGCCGAGGTCTACCACGTGCGCACGGGCTGCCACGGCGCCACGGACATGTCGCCGATCACGATGGCGGCGTGCATGCACTTCGGGCTGTGGGTGCCCAACTTCGGCGCGCAAGAGTTCATGCGGCACATCGACATGATTGAGGAGGTCTTCCCGAATCACTACACGTTCACGGATGGCTACGTGCACCCCGGTAACGAACCGGGGCTCGGCGTAGACTACGACGAGGAAGCGGCGGCGAAGTACCCGTACGAGCGCGCCTACCTGCCCGTCAACCGGAAGCTCGATGGCACCATGTTCAACTGGTAATAGTGCGCGCCTCGACGTCAGGGCGGCAACTTCGCTGCGCTGAGATCGTCTTCCGTACCGCCTTCCCGCGTCCATAACCCCATCGCTCTCATGAAGAAGCTCCTCTGGCTGGCCCTGGCTGCCGTGATCCTGATCCCCACCTTCGCCTTTCGCCCGTCAGCCGAGGAGGCGGCGGTGCGCCAAGCCGTGCTCGACTATGTGGAAGGCCTCTACGACGTGGCGCCCGATCGCATCGCCACAAGCGTGCATCCCGACCTCCACAAGATCGGTTTCTACCGCGACTCGGATGATTCACCGTATGCATTCACACCGATGAGCTATGAGCAGCTGCACCAGCTCGCCGGGCGCTGGAATACCGATAACCGCCAGCAACTCACCGACGAGACGCCGAAGGACATCGTGGTGTTCGATGTGCTTGACCAGACAGCGTCGGCCAAGCTGACGGCGCAGTGGGGCGTGGACTACTTCCACCTGGCCAAGTACGAGGGCCAGTGGCAAATCGTCAACGTGCTGTGGCAGAGCCCCCCGCCGATGTAATGGAGTCGCTACAAATGCCGCCCCGCCGGATTTGTGTGAAATGTATTACCGTCGGTGGGCGTAGTAGTTAACGTCGATACGTATCCCACGCGCCAGACCTGCATGCGGCGAGTTCTACCCCTCTGTTTTTTTCTGGCCGGAGCGCTAATGCTCCCCTTGACGGCCGCGGCGCAAGACACCGCCACCGATTCGCCCTCTCCCACGGACCGCCTCCGCGTCTACCTCGACTGTGACGGCTGCGACGAGACCCACATCCGCGCCGAGATCACCCTCGTCAACTACGTCCGCGACCCCGAGCAGGCCGACGTCCACCTCTTCATCACCAACCAGCGCACGGGCGGCGGCGGGCAGCAGTACGAGCTGTCGTTCTTGGGCCGAGAGGCGTTCGCGTCTGTCGAGTACACGTTCACCCACACCATCGACCCTGTTACCACCACCGACGAGCGGCGCGAGGCCATCAACGACGCCATCCGCGCTGGGCTGACGCCGTACATCCTGCAGCGCGAGCCGCTCTCGGCCGTCGAGGTGACGTATGCGGAAGGCGACATCGCGGACGCTGACGCGGTGATGGAAAACGATCCGTGGAAGCACTGGGTGTTTCGCGCCTACATGGGCGACATCGAGCTGGAGCTGGAGTCCAACCGCACCGTGTTCGACTCGCGCTGGGGCATCTTCGCCGACCACGTCACCGACGACTGGAAGCTCCGCTTTCGGCCCTACTTCAACTACGACTTCGTCCGCATCTCGCGTGACGACGACGACGATGTGACGAGCAGCATCTCGCGGCACGGCGTGGAGAGCTTCGCCATCAAAAGCCTCGACCAACACTGGTCGGCAGGGCTGTTTGCGGAGTACCTGACGCGCAACGACCGCAACCTGAAGCACGAGGTGGAGCTGGTGCCTGGCATCGAGTACAGCATCCTGCCCTACGACGAAGCCACGCGCCGGGCCATCACCGTCGTCTACCAGGTGGGCGCCACCTACGTGGATTACTTCGAGGAAACGATCTTTGGCAAGATGCAGGAGACGCTCTTCAGGCAGCGCCTGCGCGCGTCCGTCGCCATCCGTCAGCCGTGGGGCAGCATCTTCAGCGGCCTGGAAGGCTCCCACTTCTTCAACGACTTTACCAAGCGCCGCGCCGAGTTCTTCGGCTCGGTATCGGTACGGCTTATCGAGGGGCTCTCGGTCGAGCTAGGCGGACAGTTCGAGATGATCCAAGACCAGCTCAACCTGCCCAAGGGCGATGCCACGCTCGAAGACATCTTGCTGCAACAGCGCGAGCTGGCCACCGACTTTGTGCTCTCGGGCTCCATTGGCCTGTCGTATACCTTCGGTTCTGACTTTGCGAACGTAGTCAATACGCGGTTTAACTGACCACTTAGGCAGATGCAGTGGTTTGCACCTCTTGCATTCTACGCCCGAGGGATTGTATACTGTGGGGCACGCATTCACCCCTCATCCCCATGTCCCACGCTCCGCTCGTCCGCCACGATGCGCTGGCGCCCTCCGTCCATCCGTGGGGGGAAGTCGTCTTCTTTGCTAGCGCTGAGATCGGCCCCGTGCCCAGTCCGATGTCACTGGGGCGCTGCACGATCCACCCGGGACACGCTCTACCCAAGCACTACCACACAGACTGTACTGAAGTGGTCCACGTGCTTGAAGGCACCATCAGCCATCATGTGGGCGATGGAGAGGTGGTCACGCTGCAGGCGGGCGACACGGTGATTGTACCGCCGAAGTTTCCGCATCAAGCCCGCAACCTGGGCCAGGAAAATGCGGTGCTGCTGATCTCTTTTTCGGCTGCGCATCGTGATTTCATAGTCGTTGACGATTCGTAGACCATCACTACGTCGAGCCGCTTATTGGGTGAAAGCTGGTTCGACGAGGCACAGAGGAGCATCGGGATTTGGGTGAAGCCCCCGATTTGCTCCTCTGTGCCGCCTCCTTTGCTGTGCTCATGCTGCTTGGCTGCATCGCCGACGACTTCACCGGGGCCACCGACCTGGCCAGCACACTCGTAGCCGAAGGCATGCGCACCGCCGTGTGGCGCGGCGTACCGGAGGAGGACACCGCCGTCCCCGCCGTCGACGCGTTGGTGATCGCACTGAAAAGCCGCACCATCCCCGCCGCCGATGCCATGAAGGCCAGCCTGGAGGCTTCCGGATGGCTCGCCCAGGCAGGCGCTCAGCAGCAGTATTTCAAGTACTGCTCCACGTTCGACTCGACCGACGCGGGCAACATCGGCCCCGTCTTGGACGCACTCCTACAAGCCTTGGAGGCCCCGTTTACGCTGGCGTGCCCCGCCTTCCCCGCCAACGGGCGCTCGGTCTACCACGGTTACCTGTTCGTGGGCGATGTGCTGCTCTCCGAGTCGAGCATGCGGCATCACCCGCTTACGCCCATGACCGATAGTGCACTGCCGCGTGTGCTGGCACGTCAGCTTCCCGGACAGACGGTGGGCCTGATTTCGCATCGCACGGTGCGCGAGGGGGCGGCGGCCATCGAAACGGCATGGCGCCAGCTCGCGGGCAGCGGCCACCGCGCGGCCATCGTAGACGCCATCACCGATGACGACCTGCGCGCCATCGGGGCCGCCAGCACGACGCTGCCCCTGCTGACCGGGGGCTCAGGCTTGGCGTTGGGGTTGCCTGATGCTTTCCGCCGAGCGGGGCTGCTCGATGAGCATGAGGAGGCCGAGGCCTCGGTACAGCACATCGGTGGGGCAACGGCGGTGATTGCCGGAAGCTGCTCGGCGGCGACCCGGCAGCAGCTGGCGCAAGCCGAGGCCCACGGCTGGCCCATCTGGACGGTCGAGGCCGACGCCGCCATGCAGCACCCCGACACGCTGCTCGCCGACATCCTGGCTTGGGCCGCGCCGCAACTGAGCAGCACGCCCGTCGTGATCGCCTCTAGTGCAGACCCGGCGGTGGTGGACGCGACGCAAGCGCAGTACGGCCGCGCCGCCGTCGGCGATGGCATCGAGGCGGTGCTTGCCGGAACGGCGCAGGGGCTGGTGCAGCGCGGTGTGCGGCGGCTGATCGTGGCCGGGGGCGAAACCTCGGGCGCCGTGGTGCGGGCGCTCAGCATGCAAGGATTGCGCATCGGTCCGGCCATCGCGCCCGGCGTGCCGTGGGTGCGGCCCGTCGATGCACGGGAGCCGTTGGCGTTGGCGCTCAAGTCCGGTAACTTCGGTGGCGAGGACTTCTTTGCCGAAGCCTTTGCCCTGACTTCCTAAGCGGACCCCCCTCATCGGACATGACGACAGAAACGAAGCTGCGCGACGCGCTGGCGATGCACGGGCAGGCGCTCTACCAACGCGGCTTGGCCCACGGCTCGGCGGGTAACATGAGCGTCCGCCTCGACGACGGCATCCTCATCACGCCCACCAACACCTGTATGGGCCGCCTGGACCCGGCCCGCATCGCCAAGGTCAGCTTCGACGGCCGCCACCTCTCGGGCGATAAGCCGTCGAAGGAGGGCTTTCTCCACTTGGCTATGTACGAGGAGCGGCCTAACGACACGGCCATCGTCCACCTGCACTCGACACACTCGGTGGCCTGTGCGTGCCTGGATGGCATAGACGAAGCCAACGTGCTGCCGCCACTGACGGCCTACTACGTGATGAAGGTGGGCACGCTGCCGCTCGTCCCCTACTTCCGCCCCGGCGACCGGGCGCTGGCCGATGCGGTGCGGCACTACGCGAAGCAGCACCACGCCATGCTACTCGCCCACCACGGCCCCGTCGTCTCAGGCAAAGCCCTGGACGCCACCGTCTATGCGATGGAAGAGCTGGAGGAGACGGCCAAGCTGTACCTGCTGCTCCAGTCGCACGCCTACCGGACGCTCACGCCCGAGCAGATCGCCGACCTGAACGCTGCTTTCCCGTCGTGACGCGTCAGCTAGTTCGCAGGCTCTCCACCGGGTTAGCGCGGACAGCCTTGAACAGATGCAGGCTCACCGTGAGCAGCGCGATGCCGAGCGCAATGCCGAGGGCGACCAAGAACACGCCTGCGCCGAGTTCGGTGCGGTAGGCAAAGTCGCCTAGCCAGCGCTGCATGGCGGCGTAGGCCAGCGGCCCGGCGATCACGAAGGCGATCAGCACCAGCACGACGAAGTCGCGCGAGAGCAGGCCCATCAGGTCAGCTGCGGTAGCGCCGAGGACCTTGCGGATGCCGATCTCCTTGGTGCGCTGCTGTACGATGTAGGCCGTCAGCCCGAAGAGGCCGAGGCAGGCGATGCAGACTGCGAGCATGGCGAAGACGATGAACAGCTGCCCCAGGCGTTGTTCGGTCTGGTACATCGCAGCGAAGTCGTCGTCGAGGAAGGAGTAGTCGAAGGGCTTATCGGGCAGGAACTGCTGCCACGTCGTTTCGAGGTGGGCCAGCATCCCTGGCACATCGGCAGCGTCGAAGCGGACCGTGTAGAAGCGGCGCGCCTCGGCGCCGGCCTGCATCAGCAGCGGCTCGATGTCGGTCCGCATGTCCTCCATGTGGAAATCCCGCACCACGCC
>JBCCMF010000067.1:0-17497 GCA_039026435.1 Bacteroidota bacterium | reverse complement strand
GTAGACGAAGCCCTCGTCGTCAAACACGATGCGCGAGCCGAAGTGATGCGGACGGCGCGTGTACGTATCCTCGTCGGCCTTGAAGAGCGTTTCCATGTCGGTCAGCGCGGTGGCGTCCGCCGAGAGCTTGGCGCGCACGAGCATGGTGTTGCTGATCTGGCGGTCGCCCTGCTGCACGGGATCGGAGTAGGTGAGGTAGACCCAGCGGTTGTTGGCAAAGTCGGGGTGCAGCTCTACGTCCAGCATGCCGCCTTGGCCGCAGAAGCACACCTCGGGCGTGCCCGTCAGCGGCGCACTCACCGTACCGTCGGGGCTGACCACCTTGATCGGCCCTTCCTTCTCGGTGACCAGCATGCGCCCATCCGGCAGGAAGGTCATGCCCCACGGCAGGCCCAGCCCTTCGGCCACGGTCTCGACGGTGAAGCTGTGGCGCTCGGACTGGTGGACTTCGCCGTCATCGTTGAACGGGGTGAACCCGAAGACGAGGGGCAGGGCAGCCAGGACCAGCACAGGAACGGCGACGAACAGGAGTTTGCGGAGCTTCATGGCGTGTGCAGAACAGAGCGAAATAGGGAAAACTGAGAGGCTGTTTGGTAACTCGATCTGGGGCTGCGATGGGCCCTTTCCGGCGCATCTCGACCCGATACCCTACGGCTTCGCCTGCGGTTTTTACTCCGTCAGTCGCTCCGCTCGTGTTGGCCCGTAGTCCCGCTACAAACCGCAAAATCGGATCGACCTTCGCTCGGAAATGGCTCCATCTCGCCTACCAACCCAGCTACCAAACAGCCTCTGACGCGTCAACGACGCAAAACGCGTCAGAGATCCGAGGCGGGTGGAGGTAGGGGCAACCCTTCCATCGCCATGATCTTGAGCGCGTTGGTGGTGGGGCAGGGACCATCGCGCAGGGTGTAGTCGAATGTCATGCGCCCGTCGGCCACGTCTTCGCGGAAGTGGAGGTTGCGGAGGCGCGGCAGTTCCTCGGCGAGGCGCACCAGGTCGAGGTCGTGGGTGGCAAGGAGCCCAGCGCCGTGGCCAGCAGCCAGTTCGCGGATGTAGGCTTGGCTGCCCATGAAGCGCTCGCGGTTGTTCGTACCGCGGAAGATCTCGTCGATGAGGTAAAGCAGCGGCGCGTCATCTTCAGGATGAAGTTCGTCAAGGAGCGCTCGCAGTCGGCGCACCTCGGCGTAGAAGAACGAGAAGCCGTCGTTGACGGAGTCCTGGACCTGCATGCACGAAAAGAGCCGCATCGGGCGGAGCCGCAGCGCGTGCGCATCGACGACGACGCCCGCCCACGCCAGCACGGCGTTCACGCCCACGGTGCGCATGAACGTGCTCTTGCCCGCCATATTGGAGCCCGTGATGAGCAGCACCTCGCCCGGCTCGCGCAGCGCGACCGTGTTGCGCACCTTGGCCTCGGCATCGATGAGCGGATGGCCGAGGCCTTCAGCCTGGATGAGATCGCCCTCGGTGGCAAACGCGGGGAAGGTGTAGTGCGGATGATCGTCGGCGAAGGTGGCGAGGGCGCTGAGGGCGTCGAGCGTGTACCACGCGTCGAACCACTGCGGCAGCACATTGCGCAGTTGGCCCTTGGTGCAGTGGAGCAGGTAGGTGACGATCAGGTTCCACGGCACGACGGCGTTGAGCAGCACCAGCAGCAACTCGCTTCGCGTGACGCTCGCCGCCGTAGCGATGCGCTGGATGCGCCGCATCACCTCGCTGGGCCGTTGCCTGGGTTGCTGGAGCGGCGCACACACGGCCTCCACCTCGGGCGCGTGCGCCAAGCGGTAGCGCTCTAGGAACGTCAGCGCGGGCATGAACGCGCGGAACGCATCCACCAGCGCCTCCGAATCGGCGAACGCCTGCTGCAAACGTCCAAACTGCACGGCGTACAGCACGATGTAGAGCACCACCGAGCCCAGCCACAGCGCGGGCAACCAGCCCAGCACATGCGCCACGATCAGCACTACGTTCAGCAGCGCCAGTCCCGTCAGGCTAACAGCCCAGGTGCGCAGCAGGTCGTGTACCTCGGTGCTCGCCAGCCACGCCTCGACGGGCGCACCGTCCCATCGTGGCGCTTTGCGGTGCATCATCCGCCCGAGCAGCGCCAGCCGCTGGCGAAACAGCGACATCCCGGCCAGCCGCCGAACCGCCCGCTGCCTCGACCGCGCCGCGTCCACATCCGGCCTCACCGCCGAGAGCCACGCTGCGAGCTTCGCGCTGCCGCCCGCCGTCTCCGTCGCATCCAGCAGCCGATGTACCGAGCGGTCGCCGAACACATCGAGGTCGGCGGTGAAGGGATGCGCCGGGTCCGCTTCGGGCATCCCTATCTCCGGCAACCCATCCCAATCGAGACGCTGACGGGCCAGCCGCTCGGCGTGAAGCTGTCGCCATGTGCGCGTGCGCTGCCAGCGGGCATCCACCCGGCGATGCCGCCGGGCCACCACGATGAATACCGCAAGTGTGAGTGCGCCGACCACCCACGCCTCTCCTGTCAAGTCCTGCCATGCCAAGGCCGCCGACAGCCCGGCTCCGGCGAGGAAGATTGTGAGGCGAATACGCGACCACTGGCGACTCGCTGCCTTCAGCACCGCCAACCGCCGGTCCAGGCGGACGAGGTGCCGCTCACGGAGCGCGATGCGTTTGGCGAAACTAGCTTCCATAGTCGCTCTCGGCGGGAGCTATAGGATCAATTCCCGGCCTCGCTGCTGGGCGGGGTGTAGTTTTCCAAGGCGCGGATGGTCATGGGTACATCGGTGAGGGGGCGGCTGCCACGGCCCTGCACGGGGACAGCCGAGATGGCATCGAGGACGTCGAACCCTTCCACCAACTCGCCAAAGACGGTGTACTGCATGTCGAGGAAGGGCGTGCCGCCTTCCGTCATGTACACCTGCTTGGCCTCCTCCGAGAAGGTAAATGTGGGGTCATTGAGCGCTTCCTTCACCTGCTGCTCCCGCATCGTCAGTTCCTCCTCGGTGAGGGGGCGGCCCTCCACGATGTAGAACTGGCTGCCGCTGCTCTCACGCTCGGGGTTGAACATGTCGCCTTGCCGGGCGGCCGACAGCGCGCCGCGCTTGTGGAAAAGGGTCGAGTCGAACTCGGCCGGGATGGTGTACCCTGGGCCGCCTTGGCCGTCGTTGTCTAGGTTGTCGTCTTTCGAGTTGGGATCGCCGCCCTGGATCATGAACTGGTCGATGACGCGGTGGAAGGTGGTACCGTCGAAGAACTCTTCTGCGACGAGCTTGGCGAAGTTGTCGCGGTGGCCAGGCGTCTCGTCGTAGAGGCGGATGACCATGCGGCCTTGCGGCGTGGTGATCTCGTAGAAATTGCTGACGGCTACCGGAGCATCCGTAGCCGCCGGAGCAGCCTCGGGAGCCGATGTGGTGGTCGTGGTGTCGGCGGGTTGGCAGCCGAGGCAGAGGCTCAGGCTGAGTACGGCAAAAAGCATGGTGCGGATAGTCATAATAACGGGTAGTGAACAAGGGTGGAGGCCGTCTAAACGGTTAAGCCGACGGCGGTCGTATGTCGTCGAAGTAGGTGAGGATGGCGAGGCGCAGCAGCGTCTCCTGATCGTCCAGCTCTAGCGCAGGCATCGCGATGCGCGGCTCCCAGAGCCAGCGCCCCTTGGCGTCGGCGCCGATGCGCTGGTAGAGGCCCAGCGTTTCGAATGCCACGTACGTGCCTTCCATGATCAGGTCCTGCTTCTCCTCCTTCGCCAGCTTGGGCTGATACCCGTGTCCTTCCGACTGGATGCCGATGAGAAACAGGATCGACTCGATGGTGGGCTCGCGCTCGAACTTCACCTCGATCCACCGGGTCAGGTCGGACCAGCGGCTGTCGAGGTCGGCAAGGTCCAGCGTCTCAAAGTTGGGAAGCATACGGTAAGGGTAATGCACAGCCACACGAAGCGCGGTCGTACGTTGATGGCCGCCAGCGAGGTCCACGTGGGCGTTCTCGGCTAGTCGATCAGCCACGTCACCAGCTCGGGGAAGACGACGATCAGCGTCAGGCCGATGAGCTGGATGGCGATGAACGGCAGCGCGCCCCGGTAGATCTCGGTGGTCTTGACCTCGGGCGGCGCCACGCCGCGCAGGTAGAACAGCGCGAAGCCGAAGGGCGGCGTCAGGAAGGAGGTCTGGAGGTTCATGCCGATCATCACGCCGAACCACACGAGGTCTACGCCGAGCGCCAGAGCCGCAGGCACCAGCAGCGGCAGCAGGATGAAGGCGATCTCGAAGAAGTCGATGAAGAAGCCCAGGATGAAGATGGCGAGGTTGGCCACGATGAGCAGCCCGATCACGCCGCCCGGCAGGTTGGTCAGCAGTTCCTCGATCCACAGGTCGCCGTTGAGGCCGCGGAAGACGAGCGCGAACGCCGTAGAGCCGATGAGTAGAAACACGACCATCGACGTCAGGCGGGTGGTGTCGCGCATGGTGTCTTTGAGCGCCTTCAGGTTGAGGCGTTTGTTGAGCGCAGCGAGCGCCATCGCACCGAGCGCACCGAGCGCGCCCGCCTCGGTCGGCGTGGCGACGCCCGCGAAGATGCTGCCGAGCACCACCAGGATCAGGCCCAGCGGCGGCAGCATCACGAGCACCACGTTGCGGATGAGCTCGCCCTTGTCGTGAGGCCGCGCCTCCGGCGGAAGCGCAGGCGCCGCCTCGGGCTTCAGCCAGGCCACGCCCATCGCGTAGAGCGCGTACATGCCTGTGAGCATCAGCCCCGGCACCAGCGCGCCCACAAACAAGTCGCCCACCGACACGCCCAGCTGATCGCCTAGCACCACGAGCACCACGCTCGGCGGGATGATCTGCCCCAGCGTCCCCGACGCCGTGATCACGCCCGACGCCAGCTCCTTCGAGTAGCCGTACTGCAGCATCACCGGCAGCGAGATCATCCCCATCGCCACCACCGACGCGCCGACCACGCCCGTCGCTGCCGCCAGCAGCGCGCCCACAAAGATCACCGCCAGCGCCAGCCCACCCCGCATCGCACCAAACAGCCCACCGATGGTCTGCAGCAGGTCCTCGGCCAGCCGCGACTTCTCCAGCATCGTCCCCATGAAGATGAAGAACGGCACCGCCAGCAGCACGTAGTTGGCCATGATGCCGAAGGTGCGGTCGGGCAGGGCCAGCAGCAGGTGCCAGTCGAAGAAGCCCATCTCCACGCCGATGGCGGCGAAGATCAGCGCCGTCCCACCCAGCGCAAACGCGACCGGGAAGCCCGTGAAGATCAGCAGCAGCGCCGCCACGAACATGAGCGGCCCCAGCCAGTCGCCTTCCATGCGCGGTTCGGGGTAAGAGGGGTGGATGCGTCAGCGTGGGTGCATATTCGATAAATCTCGCCAGCTTTACAAGCTCAGGCAGCCGCTGGGACGGTCGATTTCGCCGCTGCAATCCTTCTGCGCTAAATCACCGCTTCTTCCCGGTCTTTGTGTTCTGATTTCGCGTATTTGGGCACCTACGAACGAATGCGCTACGGATGCTGGGCATGCAAGGCTGGTGGGCAGGCACATGGGCCGTCTTTGAGAAGGAGTTGCGGCTGGAGCTGCGGACGCGCTATGCACTGACGATGCTGCTGCTTTTCGTGCTGGGGGCGCTCATGCTGGTGCTCTTCTCCACAGGCAACGAGACGCTGAACATCCGCCTCCAGTCGGCGCTGCTGTGGGTCGTCGTGCTGTTCTCGGCCTCCATTGGACTGGGGCGCACGTTCCTGGCCGAAGAGGATCAGGGCACGGTGCTGCTGCTCCAGCTCAACACGCGGCCAAGCATGGTGTACGCGGGCAAGCTGCTCTTCAACATCGTGCTCATGCTGGTCGTGACCGTGCTCGCTACGCTCGTGCTGCTCTTTGTCTTGAGCACGAGCGTGACGTTCCCTGGGCTGCTGGCTACAGCGCTGCTTTTGGGCGCCGTCGGGTTGGCGGGAGCCACAACGCTACTTTCGGCGTTGACGGCCCGCTCGAACAACAGCGGGGCCATGCTGCCCGTGCTCTTGCTGCCGCTCGTGCTGCCGCTCTTGCTCTCGGTGTCCAACGCCACGCGCATGAGCTTTGCGGGCGGCTTCGGCTGGGATGCCGCCAGCACCGACCTTGCTACGCTGGTCGGCTTTGCTGGAAGCGTGATCACGGCCTCGGCGCTGTTGTTCGACTACGTATGGATGGACTGACGGACTGGTGATGACGGATTCGATGACGATAGCTCCGGTGAACGTGCGCCGCTATAGGCAGGTGCGCAACATCGTGGCGGTGTGGCTGACGGCGGTGGTGCTCGGGGCGTTCATGCTGGACATCCCCAAGATGGTGATGCTGGAGCACACGGCGCGCAACATGTATTTCCACGTGCCGATGTGGTTTGCCATGCTCGCCGCAGCAGGCATCGGTGGCTATCATGCGGCGCGCTATCTCAAGACCGGCGCCTTGGTACACGACCTGCGCTCGCGCGAGGCGGCTCGGCTCGGCGTGTTGTTCGGCGCCCTCGGCTTGGCAACGGGTATTCTGTGGGCTCGCTTCACGTGGTACGAAGCCGCAGGCATCTGGTGGAACTTCGACCCGAAGCAAACGATGGCGGCGGTGGGGCTGCTGATCTACGGCGCCTACTTCGTGCTGCGCTCCTCGCTGGAGGACCCCGAAAAACGCGCCCGGCTTTCGGCAGTATACCACCTCTTCGCGGCCGTCACGCTGCCCTTCCTCCTATACGTCATCCCACGCCAGTTCGCCGTCAGCCTCCACCCTGGCGCCGAGGGCAATCCCGCTTTCAGCGAGATCACCTACTGGAAGATGCGCCTCGTACTCTACCCCGCCTTCATCGGGTTCATCGCGCTGCTGTGGGTGCTCTACACCCAGCGCGTGCGAATCGCCCTGGCCTACTATCGCCTCCACGGTGAGACTGACGACGAGAATTGATGCGCTTCCTTTACGCACAAGACAGCCAAGACGCCCGCTCCGACAGTACCCTCGCGGCGCTGCCAGCCCCTGCCGATTCTGTGCAGGCCACCACCGAAGTGCCCACTCAGGAGCAGACACCATTTGAACGCGTCTTCCTCAAGGACGATAAGTTTATGGTCGTCATCGGCGTCGTTTTCATCGTCTGGATTGGCATTCTGGCGTTCCTCTTTCGAACTGACCGTAAAATCGCCGCGCTCGAAGCCGCACTGGACGAACGCGATGCCTTGAATGACGTATAGTAACATCGTTCTCCCAATTCGCCGTTTCGCGTTTCCTGTTTTGGGTGTGTCATGAAGAAGAAAAACATCGTTGGTCTGGTCCTCATCATCGGCTTCGGGGCGATGGTGCTGATCAACTTTGGGAGCAGCGTGGGCGGCTACATGGACTTCGAAGAGGCCGAGCTCACCAATGCCGATGCCCACGTAGCGGGGACCTGGGTGGAGGAGCAGAGCTACACCTACGACGCCTATGCCAACGTCTTCTACTTTTATATGGCCGATGAGAAGGGCAACATCCGGCGCGTACGCTACGATAACCCCAAGCCCGCCAACTTCGAGGAGTCGGAGCGGCTCGTGGTGCAGGGACGCCTCGTGAACGGCGAGTTCATCGCCACGCACATCTTGGTCAAGTGCCCCTCGAAGTACAACGACGAGCAGGGCCTCAAGATGGAAGAGAGCGTAGAGACGGCAAGCTGACGTGAGAATCCTCTCACTCTCGGTTGCTGCAGTCTTGTGTGCGGCATGCCAGCCATCGCCTGCGCCGAGCGCTGCTGAGGACACATGGCCCCCCGCACAAGAGCGTGCCGACTTCGCACGCCACTTCGAGGAACGTGGCGTCACAGGCACCTTTGCGCTGTACAACCCTGCCGAGAACCGACTGCTCGTCCACAATGCCGAGCGAGCAGAGCAACCGTACATCCCGGCCTCCACATACAAAATCCCGAACAGCCTGATCGCACTGGAGACAGGCGTCATCGCCGACACCACATCTGTGATTGCTTGGGATGGAGAAGACCGCAGCATCGACGCGTGGAACCGCGACCACATGCTGGCCACGGCGTTCGAGTTTTCGGTGGTGTGGTTCTACCAGGAGGTGGCGCGGCGCATCGGCGAGGAGCGGATGCAACAAGCCGTACACGCCGCCAACTATGGCAATGCTAACATCGGCGGCGGCATCGACGTGTTCTGGCTCACGGGCGACCTGCGCATCTCAGCGCTGGAGCAAATCGACTTCTTGCAACGCCTCCACGAAGAGCGCCTGCCCTTTGCTGAGCGAACCATGCGCCTCGTTAAAGGCATCATGGTCGAGGAGCGCGGCGGCGACTACGTGCTGCGCGCCAAAACGGGCTGGGCCATCGATCCACACAACATCGGGTGGTACGTGGGGTACGTCGTCAAAGGCAATCAGCCCTACTACTTCTCGCTCAACATCGACATGACGGAGATGGCACAGGCGAGCGCACGCCGGGACATCGCGAAGGCGGTTCTTCGCGAACTAGAGCTGTTGTGACGCGCCCAGGAAGCGAAAAAGAAAAAAAGCCCAGTTCCCCCACCAAGGAACTGGGCTTTCCCCACCAGATGTAACTTCAGCGCGGCCAACTACTGTAGAAGTGTCTCGTGGCGCGCTTACAATTAGGAGTTTACGGTGTTGGCTGGGACGGCGTCAGTAAGCGATACCGCGCCCCGTTGTGTAAGGGAAAACCTTACACGTTCTTGGGGGAATATCGCCGTTGCGATGGCTAACGCGTTATCCTGTTGGATTTAGCGCCTGCTCATTCATCGAAGACCTCTGCCTGCGGCTTGAAGGCCAGCCAGGCGAACGCAAAATAATTTCCGTGCGGGATGGCGGTGAGCTGCTCACCTTGGAGCGGACCGCCCGTCGATTTTCCGGTAATCGACCAGGTTGAGCCTGTTTCCTCATCGGCAATCGTGTCGCCCTCGGCGTGGAAGGTGAACGTGCGATCGCCGAGTTGCGCGAGGAAAACGCCCGTGCTGCCGTCCTCTTTCGATTGGTGGATCACGCGTTCGTCCAGCGCAGACACTGCGCCGCTGGTATGAAAGACAACGATCTTCTCTTCACCTATTTGATCGTGTACCACCATACGTTCTCGCGTGATGCGGTGCGGATACGTCACGTCGATGCCACCGCGGCTCACGGCGATGACCTTCTCCATCGGCAGCAGGCGGTCGTCGGTGGGGCCGTCGTAGAGGAAGGGCGTGTTGTCGATGTCGTCGTAGCCGGCGTACGGGTTGGTGCCGTACGCGCGGGTGTGGCCTGTGCGGCGCGAGAGGACCTCGGCCTCGGGATAGGCCTCTCGGAACTGGGCGAACGCGATGAACTGCGCGGGGACGGGCGTGAGCGTGGTGCCCACGTAGTCGCCCATGAGGGCCTCGCCCGTGAGCTGTTGCCACAGGCTTTCGGTCTGGCGGTCGAACATCACCAGATCGGAATTGCGGAGGAAACCGGAGACGCCAAAGTCGAGCAGCGCCTCGCCCACTTGCCGCTCGAACACGACGGCGCTGTAGCAGAGCGGGCAGAACGTGACGCTCACGGGCACCCCGCCTACGGCATCGTTGACGATCTCGTGCCAGGTCAGGATCTGTAGTGGATACCCCTTGGCCTCGCCGTTCAGCGCCACAACCAGCACGGGCTCTTGCGGCTCAACCCATCGCGATGCACGCCGTTGCGACTCGAAGCGCGGCGCGTCGATGGCCGGGATGCCGTCTTTGGGCGGACCGCCGGACACCAACTCGGCGACGTTAATCGTGCGCTTGTCGGTGTTTGTTGACCAATCCGGACCTAGAGCGGATTGGGCGACCAGTGGCATGGCCGATGCCATCAGCCAAGCACACAGGATTGCGCATACACGTCTCATGTCGAAGCACCATCTGCCATCAGAAATCTGGATGGTATGTACTTCGGGGCGCGTCGCTGTTACGCGCACATGCTACGCCTAAGCGGATGAGCGCACTGCCTACGGCGTGACCTTGACGCCTTTCCAGAAGGCCACGTGGCCTTTGATCTGCTGTGCCCGGTCGCTAGGCTCGGGGTAGTACCAGGCGGCATCGGCGTTGCGCTTGCCATCCACCTCTACGGTGTAGTAGCTGGCCATGCCTTTCCAGGGGCAGCGCGTCTGCGTGGCGCTCTCAGCAAAGTAGTCGCGGTTAAGCGCATCGGCGGGGAAGTAGTGGTTGCCTTCTACGACAACGGTGTCATCGCTTTCGGCTAGGACAACGCCATTCCAGGTCGCTTTCATGGGGTCAAGGATCGATTGAAGCAGAACAGATACCGCGGCGAGGGCCTGAACGTGTCGTCCCTTACGCGCGCTTTGTGGTCGATCAACGGGGCAGCCCGCGTTAGGCTTGGGCCGAAGCGTGACGATGCCTCTACATTTTTCTCCGAAAAAATTGCGGCGGGCGCTTAAGATTGGCCGCAATCGGTCGATGTCGAGTGATACGATACATGTTAAGTCCATCTTTTTGGCCGTCATGAGTGTTTCGTCGATCTCGTTCGCCGTCCCGACGCCCTACGCGTATGCGCCTGCCGGGGCTGCAGCCAATACTACCCCTTCCATCACACCCGAGCTCACGCCGCAGGAGCAAGCTCAGGTCGATCAGCTCAAGCGGCGCGATGCCGAGGTGCGCGAGCACGAGCAGGCGCACCTGCGCGCGGCGGGTCCCTACGGACAGGGGCCGCCCGTGTACGAATACCAGCAAGGCCCGGATGGCGAGCGCTACGCCATCGGCGGGCACGTGGGCATCGACATGAGCAAGGTCTCTGGCGACCCCGAGGCGACGCTGGAGAAGGCCAAGATCATCAAGCGTGCGGCCCTGGCGCCCAAAGAACCCTCCACGCAGGACCGCAAGATTGCCGCCGAAGCCGACCAGATGGCGACGGAGGCCAAGCGCGAGATCCAGGAGCAGAAAGCCGAAGCCGCCGAGGCGACGCCCGGAACCACGGGCGCAGGCCCCACCGCGCTGGTCGCTGCACTCGGACTCACAGCCCAAGCCGCCGGGCTCGGCCAGCAGGTTGATCGACCAGGCCTGCCGCGTGACCGCTCGGCTGACCTGGGCAAGGAGGTCGATGTTTACGCATAGCCAAGCTGCGCGGAAGTCTGGGATGTGGTAAGTTGGAGGCCTTCTTCCAACGATTCCCCCATTGCGTCTCATGCCTGCTCGTTTACTTTTGCCGCTGTTGCTCTGCGGTGTCCTCGTCTCCGCCTGCGGCTCCGAAGTCGATCCTGCCCCAGAGCCCGAGATGGTGCTCGACCTGACCACCGTGCGCGACACCACCACTCGGCTGATGTCGGTCACTGGCTTCGCGGGCCCCGAGGCGGTGCGGTATGATCCGGAGCAAGACGTCTTCTTCGTGGCCAACTTCAACGGCTCGGCATCAGGCGATGCGAACGGCTTCATCTCTCGCGTCAACGCCGAGACGGGCGCTATCGAAGCGCTAGAGTTTGCCGTGGGCACCGAGGCGCACCCGATGCACGGCCCACGCGGCATGTTCATCACGGGCGACACGCTCTGGGCCGCCGACGCCGATGGCATCCACGGCATAGACCGCCGCGACGGCACGCACCTCGCCTTCGTAGACTTCACCGCATTCGAGCCCGGCTTCCTCAACGACATCGCCCAGGGCGGCGACGGCGCGCTCTACGTCACCGACACGGGCGGCACGCCGCGCCTGTACCGCCGCGTGGGCGCAAACGTAGAGGTGGTCGTGGCGGATACATCGATGGCCTCGCCGAACGGCGTCGTCTGGGATGCCGTCAACCGTCGGCTGCTGCTGGCACCGTGGGGTGGACGCCGCGACCACAAAGCCTGGAACCCGGCCACCGGACGGCTCGAAGACGCGTTCACGCTCAGCAGCGGCGGCCGCTTCGACGGCATCGAGCCCGTCGGCTCCGACTTCCTCACCACCAGCCAGGACGACTCGCTGCTCTACCTCATCGAAGACGGCGTAGAGCGCCCGCTCGTCGAAGTCCCCGGCCGCCCCGCCGACATCGGCTACGACACCCGCCGCAACCGCGTCCTCGTGCCCTACATCGCCCGCGACGCGGTGGACGTGTGGAGCCTGTTAGCAGGCGACTGACGCTATGCGCATCGGGGATTCAGCCCTTCAGGTTAGCGCCCCGAACCCCGAAAGTGAGCGAAGCGAGCGTCCGAACCCCGAGCCTCGAATCCTACCAATTCGAGGTGGCGCGGGTGAACACGTCATCAGCTAGGTTTTGCAGCGCGTCTTGGGCGGCTTCGGCTTCGCCATCGATACCCTCGGCGGGGTCGTATTCCCCAAACGCGTTGAGGGACGTTTCGAGTAGCACTTCGTCTTCGACTTGATCTAGGTAGCGGACCTGCGCGTAGAGCGTGACGCGGTTGAGGGCCGCGCGCTCGTTGCCGCCTACCGAAGTGGGGCGGTTTTCGTAGCGGCTGATGGTGACGTTGAGGACCGCGTCGGCGTCAGGCTCTAGCGGTTCCAACGAGAGGCGCGTTTGGTTCACAAACCGGTCGATGAGGGCCTCGGTGAAGTCGTCGCTCAGTGTGGGAATCGTACTCACGCTGCGGTCTTCCACCAGCGGGATCGAGATCGTGCCGAGGTGGCTGGGGATGGTGGCGCCGGTGAAGCTGTAATAGCTGCATCCCGACCACAGCAGCAAGAACCCACACAGCGCGCTACGCATCGGCGACCGCCTCCTGGTCGGCTTCCTCCTCGTAGTCTCTCAGCTTGCGGTAGAGCGTGCGCTCGCTGATGCCAAGCGCCTGCGCCGTCTGCCGCCGGTTGCCGTCGAAGCGCTCCAGGGCCGCCTCGATGAGTCGGCGCTCGGCCTCCTCCAGTGTGGGCAGTTCGGGCTCGCCTGCCGGAGGTGAGGCTGTCAGCTCCTCCGCGCGCGGCGCAGCCAAGTACAAGCCATCGTCGGGCTCAATCTCGTACGCCACGTCTTCGATGGGCGTGTACGGCGCGGGCTCGTCGCTGCGCAGGATGACGAAGTCCTTGCCGCGTGGCGGTTCGTCGTCGCGGACGGTGGCGCGTTCCGGCCGTCGTCCTGGGACGCCACCCACCACCTGCTGGATCTGCTCCTTCAAGTCGCGGAGGTCGGTGCGGATCTCCAACAACGCGCGGTAGACGATCTCGCGCTCGCGCGCATCGGCGGTGTTGGCGAACCCGTTGGCATCGCTACGCTCGGTGGATGCCGTGAGCGCAGGCAGAAACTCGGCCGTGCCCGATGCGGTGACGCCGCGCAGAAACTCGCGTAGATCGCGCGCGCCCAGCTCGGGATGACGGATGAGCACCACGGCGCGCTCGGCCACGTTGCGCAACTCGCGGACGTTGCCCGGCCATCGGTACTGGATGAGCAGCTGCCGCGCGGTGACGTCGAGCTGCTTCGGCGGGATGCTGTACTTCTCGGCGAACTGGCGGACGAAGTGGTCGAAGAGCGGCAGGATGTCGTCGCGGCGGTCGCGCAGGGGCGGCACCTCGATGATGACGGTGCTGAGGCGGTAGTAGAGGTCCTCGCGGAAGCGGCGCGCCTGCACCTCGTGCCCCAGGTCTTTGTTGGTGGCGGCTACGATGCGCACGTTCGTCTTGCGCACCTGCGCCGAGCCTACGCGGCTGTACTCGCCGTTCTCCAGCACCCGCAGCAAGCGCACCTGCGCTGCCAGCGGCATCTCGCCGATCTCGTCGAGGAAGACGGTGCCGCCGTTGGCCTCCTCGAAGACGCCCGCGCGCTGGCTTACCGCGCCGGTGTACGCGCCCTTCTCCGCGCCAAACAGCTCCGACTCGATCAGCCCTTCTGGAATCGCCCCGCAGTTCACAGTGAGCTGCGGATAGCGCCGCCGCGTGCTCAGCTCATGCACCGCCTTGGCAATCAGCTCTTTCCCGACGCCGCTCTCGCCATGAACCAGCACGGTGATGTCGGTGCGGGCGACTTGCATGACGCGCTGCAGTACGTTGCGCAACGCTAGCGAGCTGCCGATGATGCCGAGGCGTTCTTGGAGGGCTTTGGGGTCCATACAGGGAGAGGGAGAGGGCACTGAGTGATGTGCCGCCTTAACGACACGCCGCCGCGAATTGCTCCGTGCTACGCACCCTGCATGTGGCGCGCAAGCCGCCATTGCGTAACTCTTTATTGAATCCCACGTAGTGATCACCTTCACACAGTAAGCCTGATCGACTCCTTCCTCACCAACCCTCCCGGGATATGGAAGAGCCCCTCAAGGAAATCCTGAGCGTCATTGCTAAGGCATCGACCCGTACAACGCAGTGCTACTTCAAGGCACGCGAAGTCCTGGAGAACAACCAACGCGCGTTTGAATCGCCCTACGGCCGGGCGGTCATCAGCGCTGACAGTTCACTCGATGCCTTGCGCGCGAGCAGCGAAGCCGGCCTAGCCCAGGCGTGGCACCTCGTCGGTCACAAACCGCGGATGGTCAAACCCAGCACCCATCCCACCTGGGCACCATTTGTCGAGGATGTGTACTCCGTAGCATGGGAATCGGCAGACGAGCGCATCGCGAAGTGGATAATCAAGCCAAAATCGCCGTTCCTAGGCAGGGGAACCCATCAGCTAAATCGCTTGATGCGACGGATTTCACTATGGTGCGTGGAAGAAGGGTGGGTACTACGCGATACGCTGTCACCCGGTGAACGCCTGAAACTGTTTCACCTCGACATGTATTGCAAAGCTGGCCGTGATCGTCAGCGCGGTTTGCTGAAGATAACGTGGGGCCCGCTCAAGACCGTGTGCCTCCACGAAGCTATGCCTGCCGCGTTCGATAAGGTCGAACCCGAAGTGAGCGTTGCCAGCTAAACAACGACCATCTACTCGTCGCGCAGTACGTCGGCGGGGTTAACCACGGCGATGCGGTAGATCTGCGTTGAGACCGTTAGCGCGGCCACCGTGAAGACGATGAGGTAAGCCAGGACGAACGGCAGCGCCATGACGCCGGAGTGGTAGCTAAAGACGGAGTTGAGCAAGGCCTCGACCAGCATCGTGCACAACGGCGTGGCCACAACGGCGGCAACCACGAGGAGGATGAGGAATCGTTGGTTGATAAGCCGTGCTACGTGCCCCAGCGAGGCGCCCAGGCTCTTGCGGATGCCGACTTCTTTCATGCGGCTCGTGGCATTCTGAGCGGCTAGGCCGAACAACCCCATGCACGAGAGCAACAAGGCCATCACCGCGGTGAATACAAAGACGCGTTGGGTACCGCGCGTCTCCCGGAGGAAGTGATCAAACACCTCATCTTGAAACACATAGCGCATTGTCGTTCCTGGTGCAACACTGGCCCACTGCGCCTCTAAGGCCTCGACGGTTGACTCAGCACTCCCGGCATTGAGCTTTAAGACCAAGTAGTTCGACTCGGCGCGCTCGCCCGATCGCAGTATGACCGGTTTGATGGCGTGATGGAAGTTGTCATAGTGAAAGTCCGCCACCACGCCGCCGATGGTGTAGGTGGTGCTGTCAGCCTGGACGGCCTGGCCCAAAGCCTCAGCAGGCGTCCAGTCGTGGGTGGCGGCGAAGGTCTCGTTGACGAGCACCTCCTGGGTATGCTGAACACTGGCTAGTGGATACTGCCCTGCTAGCAGACGCAGCCCCATGATCTCTGCATAGTTGGGCGTTGTATCGAATATGATCGTGGTTTGCTCCTGGCCCTCGACAGCGATTTTGAATGCGTTGAAGCTCCGGCCGATATGCTCGCGGGCCTCGGCGACATCAGCTACTCCCGGAAGCTGCTCCGCCACGCCGCTCAACCGTTCCAGCTGATCTCCGGCTTCGATGGCGAGCGTCTGATCCTGCTCGTAGCCCCAGTCGCGTTCGGCAAAATGGCGAGTACTCGTCACAAAGTTGAGGCTGACAATCATGGTGATGAACGCCAGCACAAACTGCACCGTGAGCAGCACCTGCGAGAACACCCGTCGCCTGCCCAGCACCTTTTGACCTCGGAAGATCGTCACCGGCTGGAACGATGCGATGTAGAGGGCCGGATACGCCCCAGAGACAAGCGCGATGACCGCCAGTAACCCGCCGAGCACACCCCAAAGCACCGGATAAGCAAACAGATTGAGGGTCAGGGAAGAACCCGAGATTTCGCTGAACGCCGGAAGGAGGAGCAATGCCGCCAGCGCTGCACCTGCGAGCAAGGCCAAGAAGCAGAGCAGCGTGTTTTCGATCAGAAACTGCCCAACGAGCTGCGCACGGCTGCCGCCCATCACCTTGCGCATGCCGATCTCGCGCAAGCGCCGTGAGGCGGCTGAGAGCGCGATGTTGACGTAATTGAGGCAGGCCAGCGTCAGCATGAACGTCGCGATCACCGAAAGCACGATGATAGGTGCCCAGGGTGGCGTTCCCGTGGGGCTAGCGTTCAGTTCGCTGCGCCAGCTAATCTGTGTCAGGGGGGTGGCTTGGTACCGCTGAACCGTCTCGTCCTGCTCCGCGGCGTGCTTCTGCGGGATGTATCCGTTGGCCTGCGCGATGACATCAGGCAGCGCGTCTGTATCGCTCAAGTGCAGAAACGTAGTGACGTCTCGTGCCCACTCGTCATCGGTGAACCAGCCGTAGCGATCGGTGGCATTGGCGATGTTGAGCAGCGCGTCAAAATCAACCCCGGCATTCATCGCGAACGGCTCAGCCACGGCGCCCACCGTGAACGTCACCGCCTCTTGGCCGCTCATCGTGAGGCTCAACTCCTGGCCTACCGCAGGTTCATCGCCGAAGTACTTGACCGCCGTGTTGTGGCTCAGGATGATGGTGTTCAGATCGTCGATGGCACCTGGGAAGCCCTCGGCGAGGGGGAAGGTGAACACCTCCAGGAAGGCTGGATCGACAAAGTTGACGGATTGGTCAAACGTATTGCCTCTGTGCTCCACCTTGCCAAACCCCCATGTCGTCCGTACAACGTTCGACACGTGCGGCGTGTCTTCGGCCAAGGCGGGACCAAGCGGCACGGGAGCAATGCCATAGAAGTGCGTCTCACCCTCCTCCAGCTTTACCTGCTCCAGCAGCACAATCGAGTCGCCGTTGACGTGCGTCGTGTCGCGGAAGGTCTTGCTGTAGATGAACAGGAACGCCACCAACGTCACGCCGATAGCCACGGACAGCCCGACGAGGTTGATGCCTGCGGCCACGCGGTTCTTGAGGAGGTTACGGTAGGCGAGGATGAGGTAGCTCTTCAGCATGGAAAAGGCCCAGTAGGTTTTAGCGAGGAGGCGATCAGGAAGCATGCGCCACACGTGACGGCGGTACCACCAGCGGGCATAGCGCACGCCACGCTCGTCGGCGATCTCATGAAACCACTCTTCGAAGTCACCCAGCGGCGTCTGCCACGCGTCGCGCACCAGCCAGCTGAGCAGCCACGCGGTGCCTCGGGGCGGACGATGACGCGGATCGGCCATCGGTCACCCCTCCAGCGCCAGCCGCGACACGCCGGACCACATGGCTTCTTCCACCGTGCGAATTCGCAAGAGCGCCTGCTTGCCCTTGGCGGTCAGGTGGTAGATCCGCTTATGGCGGCCGCCGCGCTCAGGCGTAGGGTCGGTGAGGCTGGAGTTCAGCAGCCCGTT
>JBCCMF010000066.1:0-17589 GCA_039026435.1 Bacteroidota bacterium | reverse complement strand
CTGCACGAGCGCCTTGCCAGCGTCGGTCAGTCCGGGGCCCGTGTTGGGCGAGCTCGGAAAGCGAAACGGCACGCCGTGGCCGAACGCGTTCGGGCGGCTCCACGTCAGCCCCAGCGAGCGCAGGCCCGCGTCGTAGAACGCAGGCAGGGTCGCCAAGTCAGTGTCGATGGGTTCGGCGCCCTCGAAGTGCAGGATGGCTGCGAGCACGTCGTTGCGCAGGCAGGCTGCCAGTTCGTCGGCGGTGCGCACGAGCTGCACGGCCCCGTCCGAGGCAGCCTCGATGGCAAGCAGCTCGCCGATGAACGCATGGGCGACCCCGTACGCGTAGTCGGTCTCGATGGGGGCAATCGGCGGGATCTCGTAGCCGTTGGCCGTGGCGATGCGCCCGCCCCCGGTGCGCTTCTCGACGGGCGGTGGAATGTAGGCAGCGAAGAACCCACCGCCGAACCCGCCTTCTCGCGCCCGTGGCAGGTCGATGTGACCTAACTCACTTCTGACGAAGAACGAGCGGTCCTCGCCGCCGCCTTCGCCCTTCCGGCCCAGTATGAGCCGCAGCAGCGTGTCGTTGTGGCCGTCGAGGATGCGGTCGGCAGGGATCTGAGACATGAGGGGACCGGTCGGCGGATGAGGGCGAAACATACGACAGGCGTTTACGCCCAAGCTGCCGCGCTTCTCCGTGAAGCTATGGAGCAGCTGCTCCGGCGGTCGGGTACGAGGCCGCCCGAATATGGTACACAGTGGTAACGGCGGGCGTGAACCTTGGTCATGGCGCGGCGGTAGGTCTATTTTATGTCCGCGCATCAGTCGCGCAGCAGCCCCTCCCGCTTGGTTTTGAGGTTCCCGTTTGAGCGAGCAGACCGCCCTCCTTCGTCAACTCGGTTTCTGGGATGCGCTGACCATCGGCGTCGGCACGATGATCGGCGCGGGTATCTTCCTGCTCTCGGGCGTGGCCGTCACGCTCACGGGGCCTGCGGCCATCTTCTCCTACCTCGCGGCGGGTCTGGTCTGTGTGATCACGGCGGCGAGCACGGCCGAGCTGGCCACGGGCATGCCCACCTCGGGCGGCGACTATTACTTCGTCTCGCGCGCGCTGGGCCCCGTCTTTGGCGCCATCTCTGGCATCGGGATCTGGCTCAGCCTCACGTTTGCCATCGCGTTCTACCTCTTCGGCCTCGGCGAGTACATCGCGCAGTTTGCGCCGCTCACGCCGTTCTGGGGCGCGTTTGGTGGCGGCGTGCTGCTGGTAGCGCTCAACATCCTCGGCGCCAAGGAGTCGGGGCGGGTGCAGGTGATCGTCGTGCTGATCTTACTCGTCATCCTTGGCGGGTTCAGCGCGATTGCGGCGTTCAACATCGAGGCGGAGAACTACACGCCGTTCCTGCCCTTCGGCACGAGCCCGATTGCTGCGACGACCGCGCTCGTGTTCGTCTCGTTCCTCGGCTTCGTCAAGATCGCGGCGGTGGCGGAGGAGATCAAGGAGCCGTCGAAGAACCTGCCGCGCACGCTGATCGGCTCGGTGCTGCTGGTGACGGTGCTCTACATCATCATCGTGCTCGTCATCGCGGGCCTCTTTCCGCAGGAGACGATCGGCGAGGTGCGCGATCCGCTGACAGCCGCAGCGCGCTCGCTGCTGGGGCCGCTGGGCGCGGGCGTAATCATCTTCGCGGGCGTGCTCGCCACGCTGTCGTCGGCCAACGCCAGCATCTTCGCCGCGTCGCGCATCAACCTGGCGATGGCGCGCGACCGCATGGTGCCCAACTGGCTGGCGGCCATCCATCCGAAGCGCCTCACGCCCTACCGCGCCATCCTCATCACGGGCGTCCTGACGCTCGGGCTGCTCCTGATCGAGAGCCTGGAGACGTTGGCTAAGACGGCGAGCGTGCTGCAACTCTACAGCTACGCGGCCCTCAACATCGGGTGTGCATTCCTGCGGGCGGCGCGCCCCGACTGGTACCGCCCATCCTATCGGATTCCGGGCACGCCGTACGTCCAGATCTTCGCTGCCATCGCATGCCTGGGCATCATCGCCTACTCGGGGCTGTTCGCCCAGGCGGCGCTCGTTGGGTTGATCTTGTGCAGCCTCACGTGGTACATGGTGTGGGGACGCAGCCGCGTCGAGATCAAGCATGCCGTGGGCCACTTCAAGGCCCGCTTCGCCGACATAGGCCTACGCGTGTTCTTCGAGCCCGCCGTGGTCTACGCCAGCGAGGCCGACGGCGAGGAGCAAGGCCGCGTCGTCATCGAGGCGAAGGAGCCGCGCCGCGTGCTGGTCGCTGTCGCCAACCCCTCGCACGGCGCCAACCTGCTGCGGCTGGGGCGGTACGTGGCCACGGGCGCCGAGGCCGGTGGCGACGTCGCCGGGCTTAACCTCGTCCGCGTGCCCATCCAGACGCCGCTGGCTACCGCACGCGAGCGGTTTGCCGCCGAGCGCCCTGCCATCGAGCAGACCTTGCACCGCCTCGTCGACAAGGCGCGCCGCGATCCGAATGCGACCGATAGTGTGGCAGCGGTGCTGCAAGAGACGCGCCTCACCACAAAGACCGATGTGGCGTTCGACGTCTTTGGCGGGCTCGTGGCCGAGACGAGCGCTCGCAAGGCCGACCTCTTGCTGATGGGCTGGCGCGGCGGCTTCTCCGGCCGGGGCAACAGCGACACGCCCGTGAAACGCATCATCATGGAGACGCAGGCCGACCTCGCCGTGCTGCGCGACCGCGGCGTGTCGCAGATCAAGAACATCCTCGTGCCTTGGGGCGGCGGCAAGCACGCCCACCTCGGTCTGGAGCTGGCCTTGCGCATTGCCCGCGCGACGGGCGCTGCCGTGCACCTGCAACGCATCATGCGCGCCGGGGCCGACATGACCGACGAGCGCCTCGCGTTGGTCAGAGATGTGGCGTATTTGGTCGAAGGGTACAACCCCGTGCTGTACCATGTGGATGAAGCCACCGAGGTGGTGGACGGCATCCAAGGACGGCTGGCCGCCGAGACCTACGACCTCGTCATCATCGGCGCCTCGCACGAATGGTCCATCAAGACGGCCCTCTTTGGCACCATCACCGACGTCATCGCCGACCGCGCCTACTGCTCGGTGATGATGGTGCGGCGCTTCGGCTCCTGATGCTGGCCGCGCTACCTCACTGAGGAAGCACTCTGCACGCGGCATTGTGGCTGCTGGCACGAGCAGGCAAGCGCATTTGCCCTTGTCCAACGGCATCAGCGATCTTCGGAGCCATCCATGTCATCGTTCTGCGCCTCGCCATGCCCATGCTGCACCGCCTCTGTACGATCTTCCCGGCACTCCTCGTCCTGATGCTTCCGAGCGCACCCGTCCAAGCGCAAGAGGCGGCGGCCTACAGCGATTTGCTCGCGTTCTTCGAGGAGTGGCGGGCGTTCGAACAGCCGCCATTGCTGGAGGGCGCACCGGACTATACCGCCGAGACGTTCGAGGCGCGCCACGAGGCGTTCCTGGCGCTCCAGGACCACCTCCACGACATGGATACCACAGGCTGGTCGGTGCCGCAGCAGGTGGACTGGCACATCGTGCGCGCCGAGATGAACGGGTACGACTTCAACCATCGGGTGCTCAAGCCGTGGGCGCGTGACCCGGCGTTCTACCAATCCATCTGGATGGCGCGAAGTGACGTGCCTGCGCACGAGGGCCCGACGCATCACGCGGTGACCGAGTTGTGGACGTACGACTTCCCGCTCAGTTCTGCCGAAGAGCGCCGCCTCATCGCCGATTTGCGTGTCATCCCGCCGCTGATGCGGCAGGCCCAGCGCAACCTAACGGGCAATGCGAGAGAGCTGTGGGTGGCAGGCATCCGCAACATCCGGACGCAGGGCACCAATCTTTTCATCATTCGCGAGCGGGCGGGTGAGCAAGCCAGCGCCGAGCTGCGTGCCGTGCTGGACGAGAGTGCGGCTGCAACGGCCGAGTTGGTGGCGTGGCTCGAGGAGGAAGCGGTCAGCAAAGATGGGCCGTCGGGCATCGGGAAGGACAACTACACGTGGTACCAGCAGAACGTACATCTCGTGCCGCTCACGTGGGAGGAGGAGGTGCAGCTGCTGAAGCGCGAGCTGGACCGGGCGTGGTCGTCGCTGGCGCTGGAGGAGCATCGCAATCGGGAGCTGCCGCCGATGGTGGCCGCGGCGACGCCGGACGAGATGGCGGCCAAGAACGACGAGGCCATCGCGCGCTTTATGGCGTTCCTGGGCGAGGAGGAGATCCTGACCGTCACCGACTACATGGAGCCCGCCTTGCAAGCACATCGGCTGCCGTTCATACCCGAGGCGATGCGCAACTTCTTCTACATCGGCTCGCACTTCGATCCGCTGCCCCTCTTCACCCACTTTTACCACTGGCTGGAGCTGGCGCGCATGGACACCGAGCCCCACCCCAGCCCCATCCGGGGCCCCTCGCTCTACAACATCTTCGACAGCCGCAACGAGGGCACGGCCACCGGGGTAGAGGAGATGTTCATGCACGCGGGCTTGTACGACCACAGCCCACGCACGCGTGAGATCGTGTGGATCATGCTGGCGCAGCGCGCCGCTCGTGGGCTGGGCTCGCTCTATGCCCACGCCAACCTCATGACGATGGAGGATGCCGGCCGCATCCACATGGACGGCACGCCGCGCGGGTGGATGGAGACCGAGGAGGAGCTTCTCATATTCGAGCAGCACCTCTACCTGCGCCAGCCCGGCTACGGTACCAGCTACGTCACCGGGAAGTACCTGCTGGAGCGCACGCTTGGCGACTACGCTCGGCTCCAAGAAGACCAGACGGCGCCCATGCGACTCAAGGATTTCTTCGACCGCCTGAACGCCATCGACAGCATCCCGATCAGCCTCGCCCGCTGGGAGATGACAGGGCTGGCCGACGAAATCCAGGCCTTGACCGCCCAGGAGTGACCTGGCAACTCGGCATCAGGGAAGGCGTTGTCTCGCGCAACTCGTCTCTCGCACCGCTCCCTGCCGATGAACCCTACCGATGACGCGCTGACGCTCCGTGCCGAGGGCCTCACCAAACGCTACAAGAAGCGGACGGTCGTCGATGATGTGGCGCTCAACGTGCAGCAGGGCGAGATCGTCGGGCTGCTCGGGCCCAACGGCGCGGGTAAGACCACCACGTTCTACATGATCGTGGGCATGGTGCGGCCCAACGCCGGGCGCATCTACCTCGGCGACGCGGAGGTGACACGGCTCCCCATGTACCAGCGTGCGCGGCGCGGCATTGGCTACCTCGCGCAGGAGGCGTCCGTGTTCGCCCACCTGACGGTGGAGCAAAACATCCACGCCGTCCTCGAATTCCAGCTGATGACCAAGGCCGAGCGCCGCGAGCGCGTGGAGTACCTGCTGGACGAGTTCAGCCTGCACCACGTCCGGCAGTCGAAAGGCTACGTCCTCTCCGGCGGCGAGCGGCGGCGCACTGAGATCGCCCGCGCCCTGGCTACGCGGCCTCGCTTCCTGTTGCTCGATGAGCCCTTCGCGGGCGTCGATCCGATAGCCGTGGAAGACATCCAGGCGATTGTGGCAGGCCTCAAGGCGCGCGGCATCGGGGTGCTCATCACCGATCACAACGTGCACGAGACGCTGGCCATCACCGACCGGGCGTACCTGCTCTACGAAGGCGCCATCTTCATGCAGGGCACGGCCGAGGCCATCGCCGAGAGCGAAGAGGCGCGCAAGCGCTACCTGGGCGAGAAGTTTACGCTGGAGCGCTACCAAGGGTGAACGATGAGGGCGCTTGTGCGAAGCGTCTGTGTGCCGCCCTATACGAGGAGTCAGCGTCGTATCTTGCGCCCGCACGGGCCACCGCCCGCCGCGCAGAAAAACTAAACCACTCGTCAGAGTCAAAGCATGGTTGTTGTGATGGAGCCGGGCGCGTCGGACGCCCAGCTGGAATCCGTGATTGAAAAGCTGAACACCTTCGGGTTCGATGTCCACAAGTCGAGCGGTGTGAACCAGACCGTGCTTGGCGCCATCGGCGTGCAGCCCGGCTTCGACACGCGCCACATCAAGCTCATCGAAGGCGTGGCCGACGTGTACCGCGTGACGGCGCCCTACAAGTTCGCCAGCCGCATCTGGAAGAAGGACAACACCACCATCGACGTGCGCGGCGTAACCGTGGGCGGCGACGAGGTCGTGATGATGGCCGGGCCGTGCTCGGTGGAGAGCGAGGAGCAGATGGAGGCCAGTGCTGCCCATGTGGCCGCGCAGGGTGCTACGTTCCTACGCGGTGGAGCCTTCAAGCCGCGCTCCTCGCCCTACTCGTTCCAAGGGCTGGGCGAAGAGGGGCTGCGCATCATGAAGGCCGCCGCCGACCGCCACGACCTCCGCGTCATCACTGAGGTCATGGACATCGGGCAGATCGACCTCATCGCCCAATACGCCGACGTCTTCCAGATCGGCGCGCGCAACATGCAAAACTTCACGCTGCTGAAAGAGGTGGGCAAGACCGACAAGCCAATCTTCCTCAAACGCGGCCTCTCAGCTACGATCAAGGAGTGGTTGATGAGTGCGGAGTACATCATGTCGCAAGGGAACGCCAAGGTCATCTTGTGCGAGCGTGGCATCCGCACCTTTGAGGATGCCACGCGCAACACGCTGGACCTCTCCGCGGTGCCCGTGGTCAAGAAGGCCAGTCACCTGCCTATCTTCGTCGATCCCAGCCACGGCATCGGCATCCGCAACAAGGTCACGCCGATGGCACGTGCCGCCGTAGCCGTAGGCGCCGATGGGCTGATGGTGGAGGTGCACCCTGACCCCACCGCAGCACTAAGCGACGGGCCGCAGTCGCTCTACTTTGAGCAGTTCGTAGACCTCATGGCGCAGATTCGGCTCATCGCGCAAGCCATTGGCCGCAGCGTGCGCGCACCCGCGTTAGCTTGACCTGCATGCTGGCATCTTGTATACTCATCCTGCTCAGTCTTCTAACTGTTTCAACTTTTTCTCCTACAAGCTGAGCGTAAAACGCCAATGTTCACCGTCTCATTTTAATCATGGCCGACGCCCGTCGTCTCCCACACGTGCATCAGCACTGACGCATTACTGGCTTCACTGCAGCCATTATTCAGGCCAATGCGCCTTTGTCACCCTTGAATTCCGCCGATACCGTGCTGGCACGGGACTTTGGTCTGGCTTTTGAATGTGATCGCCACCTACTACCCCCCCCCTCAACATCAATCTTATAGTCTCAATCATGTGTGGTATTGTTGGTTACATCGGCTCACAACGGGCTGACCAGATCTTGCTCACGGGGCTGCAACGCCTCGAATACCGAGGGTACGACTCCGCTGGGATCGCCATCGTCCATGATGCCGAACTCGCTTGTGTCAAACGCGAGGGCAAGGTGAGTGTACTCGCCGACCAGTTCCTGTCGAACGGCGGCGTCCCCGGGAGTTTAGGCGTGGGCCACACCCGCTGGGCTACCCACGGCGCGCCCTGCGACCGTAACTCCCACCCGCACATGAGCAGTGACGGGCGTTTTGCGCTGGTCCACAACGGTATCATCGAGAACTACACGTCACTCAAAGCCAAACTGAAGTCCAAGGGCTACACGTTCCACAGCGACACCGATACCGAAGTGTTGGTCCGCCTGCTGGAAGACGTGCAGAAGATGACGCAGCTGCCGTTAGAGGAGGCGTTGCCACAAGCCCTCTCGCAGGTGGAGGGCACGTACGGGGTGGCGCTCGTCACCGAAGAAGATCCAGACCTGATGATTGGCGCCCGCATGGGCAGCCCCCTGATTGTAGGCGTGGGCGAGGACGAGTTCTTCCTGGGCTCAGACGCCGCGCCCATCATTGAGCACACGCGTCAGGTCGTGTACCTCAACGATGGCGAGATGGTCACCTTACGGCGCTCAGGCTTTGAGGTGCGGACGATAGAAAACATCCCGCTGGAGAAGGAGATCCACGAGTTAGAGTGGGACCTTGAGCAAATCGAGAAAGGCGGCTTTGAGCACTTCATGCTCAAGGAGATTATGGAGCAGCCCGAAGCCATTGAGAACGCCATTCGTGGGCGCATCCGGTTGGATGAGCAGCGCGTGGTGCTCGGCGGCCTCATCGACGTCATGGACCAGCTGCGCGCCGCCGACCGGGTCATCATCGCGGCCTGTGGCACATCGTGGCATGCCGCGCTGGTTGGAGAGTACCTGATCGAAGAGTTGGCACGTGTGCCCGTCGAGGTGGAGTACGCGAGCGAGTTTCGGTACCGCAAGCCCATCTTGCGCGAGAACGACGTGGTGATGGTGATCTCGCAGAGCGGTGAGACGGCCGACACGCTGGCGGCTGTGCGCGAGGCCAAGCGGCAAGGCGTGCTGTGCCTCGGCATCTGCAACACGGTGGGCTCGACCATCGCGCGCGAGACCGACGCCGGAGTCTACCTGCACGCTGGCCCCGAGATTGGCGTGGCCTCCACCAAGGCATTTACTGCCCAGGTCTCCGTGCTGACGCTCATCGCGCTGAGGATGGCCGAGGGGCGGACAATCTCCAACGCAGAGATGGCGAGCTACCTCGAAGAGTTCCTCATGATTCCAGACAAGATCCGGGCGGTGCTGGAATTGGACGACGAGGTGCAGGCGATGGCCAAGGTGTATCGCTACGCGTCTAACTTCCTCTACCTGGGCCGCGGCTACAACTTCCCTGTCGCGCTCGAAGGCGCGTTGAAGCTGAAAGAGATCTCCTACATCCACGCCGAAGGCTATCCCGCCGCTGAGATGAAGCACGGGCCCATCGCGTTGATCGACCGCTTCATGCCCGTTGTCTTCATCGCGATGAAGGACAGCACCTACGAGAAGGTGGTCTCAAACATCGAAGAAGTGGCTGCGCGCGACGGCTCGGTGATCGCCATCACCAACTCGGGCAACCCCGACCTCGACGCGCTCTGTGAGTACGTCATTCGCATCCCAGAGACCAAGGAGTTCCTGCAGCCGCTGCTGACGTCCGTTCCGCTACAACTGCTCTCGTACCACATCGCCATCATGCGCGGGTGCAACGTAGATCAGCCCCGCAACTTGGCCAAGAGCGTGACGGTCGAGTAAGCAGAGCCACGACGGTTACCAATGTTTTAGACAGCCTCGCCGCGATAGTGGTGGGGCTGTCGCGTTTATGGTGGGCAGCCACTATCCTGGGTGTGATGTTACTCCTCACATTGGCAGGCCTGTCCATGCGTCTCGCGCTTCCATTGCTTGCAGTACTGCTGATCACCGCAGTGGCATGTACTCCGGCGGAGCCCCCACCCGAGGGGCCGCCGAATGTATTGTTTCTCTTCAGCGACGATCAGCGCCCCGACGCCATCGGGGCCTACGGCAACCCCGATGTGATGACGCCCTCGCTGGATAGCCTGGCGGCCATCGGGTTCAACTTTCGGGAGGCCCACATCATGGGAGCCCACCACGGGGCCGTGTGCGCGCCCAGCCGCGCCATGCTCATGAGCGGTCGCAGCCTCTTTCGGGTTTACGATAACCTCGACACGGTGCGCACCATGCCGCAGTGGTTTCGCGAGCAAGGCTACGTGACGTTCGGCACAGGCAAGTGGCATCAGAGCCGCAGTTCATTCGAGCGTAGCTTTACCGAGGGGCAGCACATCTTCTTCGGCGGCATGGGCGATCACGATGCCACCACGATGCAAGACTTGATGCCCGACCGCAGCTACACCGCGCCCGACTCGCTCGGCTTCTCCACCACGCGCTTTGCCGATGCGGCCGTCGCTTTTCTAGAGCGCCAGGCGTCGCGCGAGGCGCCGTTCTTTGCCTACGTCTCCTTCACGGCACCCCATGACCCGCGTACGCCGCCGCCAGGCTATGCCGAGCGCTATGAGGCCGCCGCACTGACGTTGCCGCCAAACGTGGCCCCTGTGCATCCCTTCGCGCACATCCCGAACACAGACATCAGAGATGAAGTCCTGGGTGCATGGCCACGCACGCCCGAGTTGCTCCAAGAGCAGTACGCCGAGTACTACGGCCTGATCACCCACATGGACGAGCAGAGCGGCCGGATACTGCACACCCTGCGGGCACAAGGTCTCGCCGAGAACACCATCGTCGTCTTCGCGTCCGATCATGGACTGGGTATGGGCAGTCACGGCTTGCTCGGCAAGCAGAACCTCTACGAGCACAGCATGGGGATGCCGCTTATCATCGCAGGCCCCAAGGTCACGGCTGGCGAAAGCGATGCGCTCGTCTACCTCTACGACCTCTTCCCCACGCTGGCCCAACTCACCACCCGGCAGACCGTCTACATCGACACCGACGGCGTGGACCTGTCAGGCCTGATGGCGGGGGCGCAAGACACCGTGCGGACCTGGTTGTTCACGGCCTACACTGATCAAATTCGGGCCATCCGCGATGCGCGCTGGAAGCTGATCCGCTACCCCGAGCTGCACCATACCCAGCTTTTCGATCTGCAGAACGATCCTGGCGAGCGCAACGATCTGGCCGCGGAAGCCATGCACCAGGATCGCGTGACCAACATGATGGAGCGGCTTGGGCAGTGGCAAGCCCACTTTGGCGACCCGCACCCCCTGACGTCGCCGCAGCCTCGGCCGATGGAGGTGGACTACAGTCAGGTACAGCGCACGCCTGACCGCCACCAGCCACAATGGGTAATCGATAAATACTTTCAGCCTTGACTATCTGACGGCGGGCTGTGGCGCTCGAGTAACTCGATCAGCGCGGCTTGCTTGAAGGGTTTCCCGAGGTAGGCGTCAAACCCAATGTCGAGGAAGTGTACGCGGTCACCGGGAAGGGCATAGGCCGTCACCGCCACCACGGGTACGCCCGTGTGCGTCGCACTGCTTCGGATGGCCCGCATGATGTGTATGCCGTTCTGGCGGCCTCCCAGCGCGATATCGACCAGGAAGATGTCAAAACGTTCAGATTGGATGAGGTGCAATGCTTCCTGCGCCGTGCTCGCGGTCTTGACCTCGAACCGGTTATCGATAGCGTACTGCATGTACAAGCGTGTCTCCAGGTTATCCTCAATGACGAGGACCCGGGGCCTTAGGGTTGGTGCTCTAGACATAACGTCAGGCGCTGATATGGTAGCCCTGCCTCTTGACACAGATGTGGTGGGTCTGGGGTGTTGGTGGACCCTGTAATGGGGCGATAGTTGTCTCCGGGGCAGACGGCCCTCTGCTCATAAGGCCGAAACGAGGTTGCAGCGGAGAACGACGCCAATATACCAATTTCGTTGTACTCGTCAAGGGAGTCTATGTATCGGCGTTGCTAACTTTTATTTAACGTCGCGCCGAATATAACCCTCATCGCACCGTTCGTAGCCGGACACTCGATGAATCACAGCGAACACCACCCGTAGGGATCAGGACAAATCCACCACCGATGGGCGGTTGGCACTGACCTTGCCGAGGCGTTACACGGCGGTCACTACACATCCTGGGCAACACCATGACACGACGCTCCGACCTCCGCATTCAGCTGCGGCACCTGCGAAAAAACCCACTCTACGCAATCGTCAACATGGGCGGCCTGGCGCTGGGCATGGCGTGTTTTGCCGTGATTGGGCTTTTTGTGTACCACGAGTGGAGCTATGAGCGCTTCCATGCCAACGCCGATCGCATCGTGCGCGTGACCTCCGAGGTAGAGGGGTTTGGCGAGATCGTCGTGCTCCCCGCCGCCGCCGCCGATGGCTTGATGGGGGCATACCCCGCCATTGAGGACATGGTGCGGTTCTATCCGCCGGAAGAAGACATGGTGGTGCGGCATCGGGGCGAACTGCAACGCGTGGAGCACGCCTACTACGCAGACCCATCCATGTTTGAGGTCTTCAGCTTTCAGCCGCTTGCGGGCGATCCCGCCACCATGTTGACGGAGCCTAGCACGGCAGTGCTCTCGGCATCGACAGCCCGGCGGTACTTCGGTGGTGTAGATGTTGTGGGGCGTGTTCTTGAAGAAGCGGATGGCTCGCTGCTGCGGGTTGTTGGTGTGGTGGCCGATCCGCCCTCCACGTCCCACCTCAACTTCGATCTGCTCATCTCCTTTTCAACGTTGCCTACCGATGGGCCGGTGTACAGCCAGGGCTACGGCTATCAGAGTTACATCTTTGCCCTACTGCGCCCTGGAGAGCGGCCCGATGTGCTGGTTCAGGCCATCAACGATCACGTAGATGGACAAGCCGAAGCGGCGGCTGAGCTGCTGAGCTTTGGGATCCAGGGGATCAGTGTGCTGATAACGCCACTGACCGAGGTGCACTTCTCTGATCAGGGCGGTGGTCTGGGTACGCAGGGCGACAGGCGTACCGTTGGGCTCTTTGTAGGCATTGGACTGTTCATCTTGATGCTGGCGGGCATCAACTACATGAACCTGGCTACAGCGCGCTACACCGAGCGGCAACGGGAGGTGGGCGTGCGGAAGGCGCTGGGCGCACGGCGGGGGCAGCTGGTCTCGCAGTTTCTGGGCGAGTCGTTGTTGGTGAGCGGGGTGTCAGCCATCTTGGCGCTGGGCACGGTGGAGGTGCTGGTGCCGCAGCTGGAGGCGGCCTTCGGCTTTGCCTTCCCGCTAGACACACAGACCAGGCTGGCCTTCATCGGGGTGCTGGGTGGGCTAGCCGTGGGCATTGGGCTGCTGGCAGGTAGCTACCCCGCGTTCTTCCTATCGCGTTTCGACCCGGTGTCGATCTTCCGTGGCGGACGCCGTGGGGTGGCAGGCGGACGGCTGCGTCGGGTTTTGGTGACGGTGCAGTTTGCCGTTTCCGCCGCCTTGATCTTTGGGACGCTGGTGTTGCAGCAGCAACTGCGCTACCTGCAGAACAAGGAACTGGGGTTTGACCCGGAGCACATCGTCCGTGTACAACTGCCTGAGACGGCGCGGCCACAGGCTGTGTTGTTCAAGCAGGCGGCCTTGCAGGTCTCGGCTATCGAGCACGCGTCCGTGGCAAACGGCCCGCCCAACCGGGGGATGACCTACTACCACGACGATGAAGAGACCGAGGGCGAAGAGACCTTGGTCCGGGTGTTGTCGGGCGATGCCAACTATCTCCGAACGATGGGCATGACGCTGGTTGCCGGGCGCGACTTCGACGCAGACCGCCCCGCCGACTCGATGAGCGTGATCGTCAATGAGACGTGGGTGCGTCACATGATGAACCTGGAGTCGCCTCAGCAAGCCATCGGTGAGGTGCTCAGCGAGAGTGAGCCGCGCACGATTATCGGGGTGGCCAGCGACTTCCACGCGCTCTCGCTGCGGGACGTCATCATCCCCACGTATGTACGCTACCAGCCCGGTCCCAACCGGCACCTCATCGTGCGTGTGGCGCCTGAGCAAGCACAGGACGCGCTGGTTGCCTTGGCTGGACTCTGGCCTACATTCGTACCCGATGTACCGTTCGACTACCGCTTTCTGGATCAGGAGCTGTACGACCAGTACGGCGCCGAGCAGCGGCTGGGGCAGCTGTTCACCCTGTTCACCATGATTGCGTTGTGCATTGCCGCGTTGGGGCTGTTTGGCTTGGCGGCGTTCACCGCGGCCCGGCGTACGCGCGAGATTGGGGTGCGGAAGGTGCTGGGCGCCACCGTCCCGCAGCTGATGACGTTGCTGTTCCGCGACTTCGCGATGCTGGTCCTGTGGGCCACGGCGTTGGCGCTGCCCTTGGCCTACTACGGCATGCACGCGTGGCTGCAAGACTTCGCCTACCGCATCGAGCTGCACGTAGGCTACATTTGGCTGGCCGTGACGCTGACGTTTGTCCTGGCGCTGAGCACCGTGTTGTACCAAGCGCTGCGCGCTGCCCGTGCCAACCCCGCCGAGGCCTTGCGGACGGAGTAACGCAGCCTCTCAGCGGCTCATGTAATGGTGCAGTCGGCTCATCGGCTCGGGAGGCGAGAGCATGCTGATACCAATAAAGACCACCAGGTTGGCCGCGAGGCCGTAGACGCCTTCGTGCAGCGGCAGCGGGCGGAGGTCTGGGGCGAGCAGGAACAGCATGCTCACGGCCAGCCCAGCGACGAGCCCTGCCAAGGCGCCCCATCCGGTGGCGCGCGGCCAGTAGAACGCGGCGAACACAAGCGGAAAGATCTGAGCGATGCCGCCGTAGGACGCCAGCAGCAACGTGACGAGCGAGACCTCGGAGACGACAGCGAAGTAGTACGCCGCCCCACTCAACACCACCACCAGCACCTGGATTGCCCGGCGCTCCTGCCCGTCTGACAGGGTGCGCCACGGCCGAACGCCATCGCGGATGCCGACGGAGGCGGCAGCGTGCAGGATCGAGTCGCCTGACGACATCGAGGCCGCCAAGGTGCCCGCAGCGACGAGCCCGATGAAGAAGGGCGAGAAGTCGAGCTGGGTCAGGATGTAGGGCACAATGGTGTCGGCGGGGGTGACGCCGGGGAAGGCAAGGACGCCTGCAAAGCCGATGAGCAGGATCGGCACGAGGAAGAGCTGGAAGGTGGGATAGAGCACGACCGAGAGGCGCAAGGCGCGCTCGCTCTTGGCCGTGTAGGCCTTCATGAACAGGTGCGGCCACATCGTGAAGCCTACCGCCGAGACGAGCACTGCCGAGCTGTAGGCCCACCAGCTCCACGGCTCGCCGTTGGCGTCGCGGCCGGGCGCTGCCAGCAGGTCAGCCTCGGCGCTGGCGGCGAGCTGCTCGAACATCGGCTCGATGCCGCCATAGAGCTCGTGCGGCAGGTAGAGCCCCAAGAACCACGCGATGACGAGCATGAAGGCGCCTTGCAGTGTGTTGGTCCAGCCCACCCCCAGGACACCGCTCGTCAGCACGTACAGCATCACCACGCCGTAGGGCACGAGCGCGCCCAGCCACTCCGGCACGAGCCCGCCCGAGATGACCGACAGGATGTAGGCGGCGCCCTTCATCTGGATCGTTAGGTAGGGTACGAGCACGGCGATGGTCACGAGCGCCAAGGTCACCGAGAGCAGCTTGCTGTTGTAGCGATGGCTGAGCAGCTCGGCCTGGGTGACAAAGCCCAGCTTGGCGCCCAGCCGCCGGACGTGCGGCCCGAAGAAGTAGAGCGGTACCATCCCCACCGTGCCGAAGGCCAGGATGTAGAACGCCGCCGCGCCCCGCGAATACGCCCAGCCCGGCGCGCCCAGGAACGCGAAGGCTGAGAAGATCGACGCGCCGATCACGAAGTAGAGCACCACCACGTTGAGCGAGCGATCCCCCGCCACGTAGCCCGCCACGCTACTCGACGCCTTGCGCCCGGAGATCAGCCCGGTGGCCAGGGTGAGGACGAGGTAGCCGGCGCAGACGATGAGCGCCACGGTAGAGGCATCCACAGGCGTAGCGTCAGGCGCGGTGGTCAGAGCGGTAGAGCGCGATGAGCGCGGCAAACATCATCAGCATCCAGCCGATGATCCAGGCCAACGACAGCGGTAGGCCGAGCACGAAGGGCTGGGCGTGGGCCACCAGCGTGTAGGCAGGCGCCGTGAGTGCGCAGAACGCGAGGAGCACGAGGGCCGCAAACCCCAACCGCTTGCGCCGATAGGCTGCCGAAGCCGTGGGCTTGAACAGATGAAAACCGAAGGGGACCTTGGCAGGCATAGGAGCGCACGAGACAATGCGGTTGCAAGCTACAAAAAACGGACGCAGGAAGTACCTGCGCCCGTCGGAGAAAACAAGGCGTACGACTGAGGCCGTCCTCAATGTGAGGGAAGACTAGAACTCGTTACAGACGTCGCGAATCTGGTCGTCGCTGAGCGTGACCGGAATCTCGAACGTGCCCGCTGGCGCTGAGGCGGGCGTCTCGAAGGTTTCGGTGTACGTCTCGCCCTCATACGTCACCGAAGCGCGGTATGTGGAGCTGCGCTGGACCTGGATGGAGGCCTGACCTTCCTCAAGCTGCCCTGTGGAGCCGGGCGATATGAATGACCCATCGGCTTTCTGCCGTGCATATTGGAAGGGGGTACTGGGCGTCACGGTGCCCTTGTCAGGGTCTACTGCTGAGCAGTCGAGCGAGATGTTCACCGTGGCCGTGATCGTCTCCGGAATGCTGACGGCTACATCGAGCGTGGCGTCGGCGCTCAGGCTGTTAAAGCGCTGGCTTCCCACCTGCTCGCCTTCAAAGGTGACATCCACAGCCAACGGCGTATCGGCTGAGACTTGATTGAGCAGGATGTTCGGTACGCCCTCTACCGTGATGCTGTTGGCCGTGGTGCGCCGGCTTTCACTGTAGCTTGCCGCCGCAATAGTTACCCGTACACTCTCATCGGCTTTGCCTGTCAGGTTCAGGGTGAGGGAGGTGGAACCGCCGAATTGCCCAGCGAGATAGGTAAGCGCCGGGTTGGTGATCTCCCAGACTACGTTCTCGCCTGTAGCCGTGCTGACCACCGTGCCTGTGACAGCTTTGCCGCCGCCCTTGCCCGCGACCGAAGCGGACGCAAACTCGGACCATGTGTTCGACGCCTCTTGCAGCACGAAGATGGGCACCACGTCGCCTACGGCGTAAGGCTGTCCGGTTGAGGGGTTGATGGCTGCATCGGGCAGCGGAAGGCCCACCGTGAGGGCTTGGCTGAGTGCCGCCGCGGTGTTGCCGCTGGCGTCGGTGATGTTGACCTGCACGGTGCCCAGCGTGGTGAAGGAGCCCTGCTGCGTGGATCCGTCGGCGCTGGTGACGGTGGTGTTCGTGGTGTTCGTTGACGCGACAGCGGCAGCCTGCTGTGTCTGTGCCGTGTTGTAGACGACCTGTGTCGTTATGTCCCCCGTCAGCGGCTGGCCGGAAGACCCCGTCACCTGGGTGCCGCTGGGGATGGACACGGTGGCGGTGGAGCCTGTTGTGTTATCGGTGGCTGCCACGGTAGCGTCTGCTTGCGTCGTGCCCGAGTTGTCCGTCGTGCCCGAGGGCTGGCTCACCACGGCGACGCCAGCGGGTGGGTTGGTGATCTGGACGAGGTTCGCTTCCACTTCGTACTGCCCCTTCTCGGGGATGACAAAGCTGAGTTGGGCCAGCAGGTACCCGTCGGAGAGAATGCGTGCGGTGATCCGGTATGGATCGCTGGTCGAGTACGTCAGCCCATCGGGCAGCGCGAAGGTGACCACGCCCGTTTCGGTAGTGATCACCGGAATGGGCTCGAAGAGGAACTGATCTACGACGAGGTCGCCGTTGGGCCCGGTGAACTCGACGGCCACGCGTTGCATGATCGACTCGCCCGTCTGGGCATCGAGGATCTGGAGCGTCCCCGACGTTTCGATGGGCGGGATGACGATCGAGACTTTCAGGGCGTCTTCGATGTCATCAGAGAGGGTTGAGACATCGCAGCCCGTGAGGATCAGGAGGAGAGCTAGGATGCTGCTGGTCAGTGCAGAGAGACGTTTCATGGGGAAAAGAAAGAGGATACAACCGTGGAAATGGACGTCGATTAGGGCAGGGGCAAATCAAGTGCCGAAGGCGAAGGAGATGCCCAAACTCACCGTCGGGTAGAGCACCACGCCGTCTAGCGCCGTCTCGATCGCTGGACCGCTCTCCGCCGTCGGCGCTAGCATACCCTCGCCCGTCATCTCAAAGCGCGGCGCATCCGTGTAGAACAACCCAATGTCAAACACGAAACCCACCACCTTGCCCGCACGAAGCGGATTGCCAAAGCCCACGCCCACGTACGGCTGGATCTTCGAATCGTAG
>JBCCMF010000065.1:0-17790 GCA_039026435.1 Bacteroidota bacterium | reverse complement strand
GTGAGCAACGCGCTGACGTCCTTCCTACCGCACCTGCTGGCCCTGTCCGCGTCCTCTCCGTTCGTGGATGCCGAGGACTCAGGCCTCGACTCCTGCCGCGTGAAGCTGTTCGAGGTCATGCCTACGGCAGGGCTCCCCTACCGCCTGGCCAACTACGGCGAGTTCCAGCGCTTCATGAACACGCTGATCAACGCACGCGCCATCGAGAGCATCCGCGAGATCTGGTGGGACATCCGTCCACACCCGAACTTTGGCACCATCGAGGTGCGCGTGTGCGATGCGCCCGCTACGCTCTCGGACTGCGTGGCGCTCGCGGCGTTGGTGCAGGCGCTGATTGTCCACCTCACCCGGCTCTACAACCAGGGCACGTGGCTTGAGCTGCTCCGCCCGTGGATCGTGCGCGAGAACAAGTGGCGTGCTACGCGCTTCGGCCTCGACGCCGAGATCATCATCGACAACACCGGGACGCAATCGCTCCTCCGCGATGAAATCACGAGTCTTGTGGAGACGCTGACGCCGATCAGCCAAGAGCTGGGTAGCTACGACGAACTGCAGGACGTACTGCGCATCATGGCCGACGGCAACTCGTCCACGCAGCAGCGAGCGGTTCACAAAGAGCATGGTACGCTGGAGTCGGTGGTCAAGAGCCTAAGCGACAAGCTGCGCGGCGACGTGTTCGCGCCCGCCGCGTTGAACGGACACTGACCGCTCGAACCTTCACGCTCACATAGGGTATAGCCCGGCCCGTTACCACCCACGGACGTTCGCGTTACATGTCTGAGACTGCTCAGCCAGAAGCAGCTGCCCCACCTGTTGACTACGTCAGCCTCCTTTCGTCGATCCGGCGGCGGCTGCACAGGTATCCCGAGCTGGGGATGCAGGAGGTTCAGACGGCGAAGTTCATCCGCAACACGCTGCGGTCGTTTGGGCTGGAGGTCCACGGGCCCGTGGCGCAGACGGGCCTGTTCGTTGACATTGAGGGCGACCACCCCGGTCCCCTCGTCGGCTACCGCGCTGACATCGACGCGCTGCCCATCCAGGAGCTGTCGGAGACGCCATACCGCTCGCAACACGACGGCGTGGCCCACCTCTGCGGGCACGACGCGCACACGGCCATCGTCATTGGGGTGGCGCTGCTGCTCCACGAGCGGCGGGCGCGGCTGCACGGCACCGCCCGCGTGTTCTTCCAGCCCAACGAAGAAGGGATGCCCAGCGGCGCCCCGCTGATGATCGCGGACGGCGTAATCGACGGGATGGAAGCCGCCTACGCCATCCACGTGGATCCGACGCTGGACGTGGGCCAGTACGGTACGATCATCGGCCCCGTCACGGCCGCCGTGGACCAGTTCGAGGTGACCATAGACGCCCGCAGCACCGGCCACTCGGCCCGCCCGCATCAGGCGCATGACACCGTGTGGATCGCCACGCTCATGGCGCAGCAGGCCTACCAGCTCATCGGTCGCGTCACCGACGCCCGCAACCCGGCCGTGCTCACCATCTGCCGCTTCAACGGGAGCCCGGCCTTCAACGTGATCCCCGCCGAGGTCACCTTTGGCGGCACCATCCGCACCACTGACCCCGACGACCGCGAGCTCATCAAGACGCAGCTGCAGGCGCTGGCTGAGCACCTCGGGATGCTGTACGACGTGCGCATCGACGTTGACTTCCAGGGCGGCGCGCCGGCCATCCAGAACGACGGCCGACTGATCCAGCACATCGAGCGCCACATCCGGCAGCTCTTCAGCGCAGACGACATCATACGGCTGCGGGTGCCGAGCATGGGCTCAGAGGACTTCGCGCACTACGCCGACCGCATCCCCGGCGTGCTCCTGCGCGTGGGCACGGCGTCGTCCGATGCCACGCGCTACCCGCTTCACGACGCCCACTTCGACATCGACGAAGCCTGCCTCTTCCCCACGGCGCGCCTCATGGCTGAGGTCGTGTTAGCGCACGGCGCGCAGCAGATCGTAGGCTGATGGCCCCGGCGGTGTGTTGCGTACCTGCCGGGAACGACACACCAGAGCGGTTGATGGTTACCAGGCAGCATGCTACCTTGCAGCCCTGTCCCGCCGATGATCGTCTGATGCTACGCCTCGCCCTCTGTTGCCTCGCCTGCGTTGCCCTCACCGCGGCGGCGGTGGCCCAGCCCATCCAGTGGTCGGATGACTTCGACGACGGCGACTTCAGTGCGCCCATCGCTTGGGACGGTCCGTTAGACCGCTGGCAGAGCGCAGACGTTGACGGCTCGGTGGCGCTGCAAACGAACGGACTTGCGGCGTCGGATACGCTGTACTTGAGCACGCCCTCGGCAGCCAGCATCGGCCGATGGGCGTTCACGTTCCATCAGCTGGATGTCAACCTGAGTAATGCCAACGGCGCGCGCGTCTACCTGATGGCCTCGCAGGCCGACCTGACGCAGCCGCTGGAGGGGTACTTCCTGCAGCTCGGCACCAACAACAGCGATGAGGTGCGGCTGTACCGGCAGGATGGCGACCCGGCCAGCAGCGGCAACCGCGTTGAGCTCGGCGCCACCGATGGGCGCACGCTCGACGGCACCGACGGCACGTACGCTTTCGCCGTGACGCGCTCTGCTTCGGGCCGATGGGCCGTCGCACTCGGCGCCGACACGCTCTTCACCGCACAGGACGCCACGTACAGCACGAGCAGCGCCTTCGGGTTCTGGGTGAAACACTCCTCCACGCGAAGCCAAGGGTACGCGTTCGACGACGTCTCGGTGGACGGCGACGATGCGCCCATTGATACCGAGCCACCGACGTTTGTAGACGGTCGATATGATCCGACTACGCCAGCCATCACCTTGCGCTTCTCCGAAGCCCTTGACCCCTCGACGGTCACCACGGAGCGCTTCGACATCCCCAACTTGCAGAGTGCAGGCCTGCCGAGTCCAGCCCAAGCGCTACTCATCCTGAGCGCCCCACTCCCTGATGGCGACTATACCCTCTCGCTTGCCGGTATCCGCGACCTAGCGGGCAACCCCATCGCCGATGACGCTGCCTTCACGTTTAGCGTCACCACTGACACCACGCCGCCAAGTCTAGCAGAGGTTGCGTCTGAGGATGGCGCCACGGTTTTGATCTCGTTTACGGAGGAGGTACAATCCGCCAGCCGCTGTGGTTTTGCGACCTACCGCGTCCAGCCCGGCAACCGCACGCCGAGTGACTTCGCCTGCTTGGCTGATGAATTCGCCGACAGCGCAGTGTTGGTTTTTGACCCGCCGCTGCGTCCAGGTGCGTATACACTCGAAGCCTCTGACCTGGTGGACCGAGCCGGGAATACCTCGGGCACGTTGACCGCAGGCTTCGCCGTGGGCACGTTTGGCGAACCCGCATCGCTTGGCGACATCGCGGTGAACGAGATCGCGTACGCGCCTGCAGCGGCCAACAATGAGTTCGTCGAGTTGCTGAACCTGACGGACAAGACGTTCGACCTGCGCCAGTTCACCCTCGCCGACAGCCGCGACAGCCCCGTGCCCATCGTCAACACGGCCACGTCGCTGCTGCCCAGCGCGTTCGTCGTGCTCGTCCGCGATGGCGAGGCCTTCGCCGCACAGTTCCCGGGCGTCGCGTTCGTCGAGGTACCGTCGTGGCCCGCCCTCAACAACGGCGGCGACGCCGTGACGCTTCGCTTCGAGGCCGTCACCATCGACTCTGTCTTCTTCGACCCGGCGTGGGGCGGCGCAGGCAGCAGCCTGGAGCGGCGCGATCCGGCAGGCCCTTCGAACGCAGCGGCCAACTGGGGCACCGCGTTCGCCGACGGCGGCACACCCGGTCAGCAAAACTCGATCTTCGGCAACGACACCGACCCTCCCACCATAGCCGATGTCATCGCAGAAGACGCCGCCACGATACGTGTGACGTTCAGCGAGGACGTACGCTCGCGTGGTGCCTGCGCCAGCGGCGCCTATCGGATAGCGCCGGGTAACCGCGGACCCGATGAGGTGCTTTGCCAAACGGTGGATGCCGTCCGCTCTGTCTCGCTCACGTTCGACCACGCGCTGGCGCCCGGCGACTACACGTTGTCGGTTTCCGAGGTGCTCGACATCGCAGGCAACGCGTCGGGGCCGCTCACGACAGGCTTCGCCGTACCGGGGCTCGGCGAGGCCGCGCTTGCTGGCGACATCGCCATCAACGAAATCGCCTACGTGCCTGCCGACCGCGACAACGAGTTCGTGGAGCTGCTGAACCTGACGGACAAGACGTTCGACCTACGGCAGTTCACCCTCGCCGACAGCCGCGACAGCCCCGTCCCACTCACGCGCGAGCCGCTGGCCTTTGCACCCAACGCCTTCCTCGTACTCGCGCGCGACAGCACGCTCTTCGCCGACGCGTACCCCGGGATCTCCTTCGTTGAGGTCGCTTCGTGGCCGTCGCTCAACAACGGCGGCGATGCGGTGACGCTCCGCTTCGACGGCGCCACCATCGACTCGGTGCTGTATGCGCCTTCTTGGGGCGGAGAGGACCGCAGCCTGGAACGGCGCGACCCGACGGGCCCGTCGAACACAGCGGCCAACTGGGGCACCTCGTTCTTCCCGACGGGCTCGCCCGGGCAGGCAAACTCCATCTTTGAGATCGACACGACGGCGCCTATCGCGCTCTACGCCGAAGAAACCGCCGCCGGACGCATCGAGATTGGCTTCAACGAGCCTGTTGCTACCGATGCCATCACAGCGGCCAACCTCACGCTCACGGGGTCAACCATCCAGTCCATTCAGGCCGATGCCGAGCAGCTGCGCCTCTTCCTGACCGTGGATGTGCTGACGGCGGCAACCCTCACGCTGACCACGATCGCCGACCTGAAGGGCAACGTGACAGACACGCAGACGCTACCGCTGGCCCGCCTGCCCAACCCCGGCGACCTCGTGCTCAACGAGTTGATGTTCGACCCGCGCGCGGATGACCGCGACGCGCAGCCCGATCAGCCAGAATACATCGAGCTCTACAACGCCTCGGCGCTGTCGCTATCGCTGACGTCAATCTACTTCACCGACCGCCCCAACGAGAACGGCGAGGCCGACACCACGCGTTTCGCGGCGCAAGGCCTCTCCCTGGAACCGGACGGCTATGCCTTGCTCATTCGAGAGAACGACATCGCGTTGCTCGACGACGCCTTCCCCAACCTGGCCTTCGCTGACGTCTTGCTCATCCCGTCCTCCGCCTCGCTCGCGCTCAACGCTGCCGAAGACCCCATCCGCTTGCATCGTCGCGACGACGTCGTTGTGGATGCCGTGGTGTATGACGCCGATTGGCACGACGATGCGCTGCTCACACGCAAAGGGGTTGCGCTAGAGCGCATTGGCGCGGCGCTTCCGACGCAGGACCCGCTGACGTGGGCCAGTTCCCGAGGGCCGAACGGCGGCTCACCCGGGATAGCGAATAGCGTCGCTGTCCTGGCCAGTACCGCTCCACTGGGGCCGGGGGCGCTCGTCCTCAACGAAATCCTCTTCGACCCGCTCACCGACGATAACGACGGCCTCCCCAATCAGGCCGAGTATGTAGAGTTGCTCAACGTCTCGGGCGAGGTCCTCGACCTCAATGGGCTCTATTGGACCGATCAGCCTAACGAAGACGGAGAGGCAGACACCACGCGCATCGCCTTCAGCCCGACTGCGCTGGCTCCCGGGCAGTTCGCTGTGTTCTTCGCCAGTACGACGGAGGGAACGCGCGCAGATCAGATTGCCGATTTTCTGGCAGCCTACCCCAGCGCTGGTGCTGCATCCTCAGCACTGTTCTTCCCCATCCGCAGCAGTTCGCTCGGCCTCCTCAACGACGCCGACCTGATCCGCCTGCACGCGCCCGACGGCACCGTCATCGACGAAGTCGCCTACATGGACGACTGGCACCATCCCGACCTCCAGACAACCAGGGGCGTCTCGCTAGAGCGCGAAGCAGCAGAGCGCGCCTCCAACAGCGCCGACAACTGGACCAGCAGCTTTGCCGCCGACGGTGGGACGCCCGGCTACGCCAACGCCATCCCGGTCCTGCCAGACGACCTGGAGCCGGGTCTCACGTTCGAGCCTTCGGTCTTCTCCCCCGACGGCGACAGCGTGGACGACGTGCTCGCCATCCAATTCCAGCTCTCCACCGCTACGGCCCTCGTCCGCGCCCACATCTTTGACAGCAAGGGCCGCCTCGTGCGCACGCTAGAAGAAGGCAACCTCGTCGGCAGCAGCGGGCAGCTGTTGTGGAACGGCCTGGACGACGACGGCCGCGACCTGCGCGTGGGCATCTACGTGGTCCTACTCGAAAGCATCGACACGGTGGGCGGCGTCACTGAGCAGTACAAGGGGGCCTGCGTGCTGGCCCTGCCCCTTGGCTGATCGATTAGCTTCCTACTCCTGACCAAGGATGCGCCGCCCGAAGCGCCGCCACGTCTCGTCGTCCGACGGGATCTGTTGTGGCAGCTGCTCAAGGTCGATGATGTGCTGCGGATCGTCCGGCGCAGCGACCATGTGGAAGGCAAATATCGACGGCGCGTCATCGGTCAAGAACTGGTCGGCGCGGCCGATGTGGAAGTCGTTGAGTTGGAGGCCGCGTTCGCTCGCCTCGATGGTGTAGTAGCCCATCGAGAACCATACGGCGCGGTCGAGGCCGCGACCGTAGTACCCATCCAAGCGCTCCGAGTGACGCGGGATGGCCTGGATGTCGATCACGCGGTCGGGGTCGAGGATCGAATACGCCCCGGCATAGATCGTATCGTTTTCCAAGGCCAAGCCGTTCCACAGCAGGTTGTTACCGATGGTCGGCATCACGACGGCCTGTTCGGGTGCCATGCCCATTGCCGACCAGTTGGCCTCAAACGTGCGCATCACGTACGCATGGTTGGCGATGGTGAACGCGAGATACGCCGTGCTCACCATCAGCCCCATCCGGTTGGGGCGCGGCCGGGCCAGGGTCATCCGCGTCCTGAACATCGACCAGATCACCCCTGTGAGAAGCGGCACCGTGTAGAGCAGATCGATGATGCTGATGGTGTTGAACGCGAGGTTATCGCCGGAGAACGGCCACAGCAGCTGCGTCCCGTAGGAGGTCAGCGCGTCGAGGAGCGGATGGGTGAACAGACAGGCCCACGCCAGCACCGCCCACGCCTTCCAACCGACGCCCGTCTTTTTGTGTAGCCGTGCCAGCGCCCATCCGAAGACTGGAGCCATGACGAACGCAAAGAGCAGCGAGTGCGTGGGCCCGCGATGGAACGTCAGCTCGCCCACGGTGTCGAGGAACGGATAGGCCAGGATGTCCAGATCGGGCAGGGTGCCGAAGAAGGCGCCCCAGAGTGGTGCCTTGTTGCCCACGCGGCGCCCGAGCGTGGCCTCGCCCACGGCCGCGCCCAAGGCAATCTGGGTCAGTGAGTCCATAAGCGCGTCGTCAAGCCCGCAGGCGTGTAGAGGAAGGTCAGTGAGGCCAACGCCCCTACCCTCTGCGGTACTCCCTCCCGAACGGCCTTGTTACACTGCCGCAAGAAGCGTCGTTGTGCCCCAAGCGACGGGCACTAGGACACGGGCGGTCCAGCATCGCCCACGCGCAAGGTGCCGCGCATCGTGATGTAGTGCCCGGGATAGGTGCAGACGTATTGGTATACGCCGGGCTCAGCAGGCGCCGTGAAGTAGATGGACTCCGATGATCCGGGTTGCAACAAGCTCGTGTGGTAGAGCACGCGGGGGTCGTTGGGGACGTACTGGTTGGCCTCGGCTTGGAGGCCCATCGCCATCGTGGCCTCACCGATGGCGCTCGCCATGCCGTCGTTCACGATGAGCAGGTTGTGCTGCATGTCGTCCACGTTGTTGAACGTCAGGCGCACGGTAGCGCCGGGCGCCACCTGGATCTCCGAGATGTCAAACCGCAGCCCCGGCACGGTGCCAATGGTGATGGTCGTATCCGGTGCGCCGCCCCATGCCCCGGGCAGCTCCGTCACGCGCTTGTCTTCGCTGCGCGCCTCGGCGGCCGCTGCAATGCCTGAACCACCGGATGCCGAGGCGTCATACGCCAGCCGCTCACCGTCAGGGATGCGGTTCAGCGTGTAGTAGGCGACGTCGTGCAGCAGCGGCACGCCGCCTTGCGAGGCCAGCGAATCCAGCTTGATCTCGTGGACGTAGCCTTCGCGCAGCCCGTCCAGGACCAGCCGCACCTGGTAGCCGTCGCCGATGACCTCGGCGTGCTGTACCGGATGAACCTCTTGGTTGATCGCCGGACTGCCGTACTGGCTGCGGTACATGTACGTGAAGCCCGTCACCGCATACGCTTCGGGGTTTGCAAACGCCGTCGCATCCACCGGACGCGTGAAGGTGAGTGTAAACCCATCGGGCTCGGCCTTGACTTCTTTCATCTCGAACGGCGTGTAGCCTGTCCACTTCATGCGCTGCAAGCCGAACTTGTTGCCGCCCGTGGAGGCCCATCCTCGGCTCGTCATGCCCACGAACAACGTGGACTGATCGCCCCAGCTCATGCGCAGGATGCCCGAGCTGAAGCCCTCGCGCATCGGGAACGCGGCGCCTTGGTATTGCCCATCGACCTCTTCGATGAACGCCCGCATCACCTTGCTGTGGCCCTGATCGGCGACGAGGAGCTGGTTCTCAAACGGCCCGAAGCCTTGCCCTTGGTCGTTCAGCAGGATGTCGGAGGTGGAGATGCCCATCAGGCCGTGCGGGAACCAGACGGCGGGTTGCTGGAAGTTGTCCAAGTCGCCTCCCACGTCGTGCATCGGATCGCCCGTGTCCGGCACGTCGGCGCGGGCTAGGCGCACGGGCGAATCGGGTTCGCCCGACCAGTTAAGGCTGTTGGGATGCCCGAGGAAGGCGCCCATGTCGGCGTGCGAGATGCGGCCCGAGCCAATCCAATCGCCTTGGTTTTCGCCCACGAACATGGCGCCATCCGCGTTGACGCCGAAGCCTGCGGGCGAGCGCATGCCCGCTGTCATGGGCGTCATCTCGCCGTCTTTGGTGATGCGCATGCCCCAGCCGCGCCACGGCACCGGCGACGATCCGTAGCCGACCCATGCCACGTTCAGCGTCACGAACATCGAGCCGTCGGGCAGGAGTTCGGGGCCGTAGGCATACTCGTGATAGTTGCCTGTGATGGGAAACTCGACGACGCGCTCATAGACATCGGCCACGCGGTCGCCGTCGGTGTCTTCCAGCAGCGTCAGCTCGGAGCGTTGCGAGAGGTAGAAGCGCCCGGGCCCGTCGGCGAGCAGGCCGAGCGGCTCGTGCAAGCCGTGCGCGAAGCGCGTGAAGGTCGGGGCGTCGCCGTAGGGATCGTCGATGAGCCAGACTTCGCCGCGCCGCGTGGACACCGCAATGTTGCCATCGTCGAGCGTGGCGAGGCCGCCTACCTCCAGCTCGACGCCCTCGGGAATCGGGATGTCTTCGATGGTGTAGTAGCTGGCTTCCTCGGCCGGGTTGTCGGGCAGGTCAGGGGTGCAGCCTGCGAGCAGCAGGCCAGCCGTTACGAGGACGAGGGCAAGCGTTCGGGTCATCATCAGGGTTCGGGTCATCACGGTTACCAGATCATCGCGTAGTCGAGAGTGAAGGCTTCGCCCGCAGGCACGGGCACGACCAGGGCCTCCTGGCCGTCGAGGGTGCGCAGTTCGGCGGCGGCGGCGGTGCTAAGATAGGCATCGTAGTCGCCGATGCGGTACTCGCCGTCACTCATGGCTTCGATGGTGTCGGCCTGGGCCAGCAGCACCAGCACGTCTTTAGCATCATTGCCCGGCTCAAACGTGAGCGTGCGGACGAGGTAGCGCCCTTCGTCATCGGGGCGTATGGCATCGGTCACGGTCCATCCGTGCTGCTCCAGCATAAACATCGGGCGGCCCATGTCGCCGAAGGTATAGCGCTTGAAGCCCGCATCGCCATCGGTGGGCCAGGCGGCCCCCACGGCGTCGGCGGCGGCCAGTGTCGGCTTGCCCGTGAAGACCAGCTCGCTGCCCGTGGGGCGTGCCAGCTGTGGCTCGCCGCGCTCGTGCCACATCTGCGTGGCGTCGATGAAGCCGCCGCGCCATACCGAGATCAGCGTCGCATCCTCCACGTCGTACGCGTAGTGCTGCCCCGACGGGTCGCCGACGGCGATGGCGCCCGTCCGCTTGGCCTCATCAAGCTGCATAAACCCGCGGTGTACTACGGCTTCGCCCTCGGGCTCGACCAGGATCGGCGCGGGTGGTCCCGATTGGTGCCGCGAGGCTGCCGTGGTCAGGATCTGCTTCTCGATCGCTGGCCCCTCATACGCCAGATGTAGCGACGGGGGGCGCCATCCGGGGCCTGGCTTGCTGTAGATCAGGCTGAACGGCACCTCGCCTTCGCGGAGCGTGACGGTGGTCGTTTCGCGGCCGTTGTTCCAGCGGCCATCATTGACGTCGAGCAGCCTGCGGCCAGCGATCTCGAACCGCGCAGGCCCCATCGCCGCCAGCTCAAACAGGTACTCCCCGGTCGTAGGCACCCGCAGCGTCCCCTCGAAGGCGAGTGCCATCTCGTTGCGCGCTGAGGCGATGCGTTGCGACAGCGAGTCGGTTGCCCCTTCACTGGCCAGCGTGGCGTTGCCCAGGTTGTCGAGGTGACTGATCTTCCCCTCGTAGTACTGGTAGTCGGCGCTCACGAGTTCGATCTGATCGTCGCGGTAGCGTTTGTATTCGATGTTGCGGAAGGCCACCGGGCCGTGATCCCCTTGGATCATCAGCGGGCCTTCAGGCTGCTCATCGCCGAACGCAGCGGCACGCGTGGGGCCGGAGACGACGACGTTTTCCTGGACGCGGAGGCCGTTATGCTCCACGTACTCAAACATCGCCTCGGTCACCTTGCGGCCGTCGGCGTCGAAGCGCGGTGCGCGGAAGCGGATGCGGAGCTGCTGCCACAGTCCGGGAGCACGGCTCACGTTCATGGCGGGCGGTACGCCTTCGAAGCCTTCGTTGCCCTCGCCCCGCTCCGGGTCCCAGCGCTCGTAGATGCCCGCGGCGTCGGAGAAGCTGGGCTCCTTCACCCCCCAGCTGTCGAGGAGCTGTACCTCGTAGCGACCCATGAAGTAGATGCCCGAGTTGGAGCCCTTCGGCATCATGTATTCGAGGTTGAGATCGAGGTCACCGTGGGTCCAGGTGGTGAACAGGTTGGCGTTGGCCTCGTCGGTGGGCCGGTTGGCAAGGATGCCTTGCCCCGGCGCGGTGGTGAGCACACGATCGGCGCTGCGATCCGCCATGACGGCCCCGGCGACCTGCCAGTTGGCGCCGGGATCGCTGAAGGCGGAGAGGTTGGATAGGGATACGGTTTGCCACGGCAAGGCGGCAGGCTGCGCGAGCACGGCAGGCACAGCGTATATGAAGCACAGGCCCACGAGGGCGCGGCGTAGAAGACGCATTAAGGGGTACCCGGTCTAAACAGGAAGACGATACTTGGCAAGCTAGGCGGTAGCGCTTTTCTTTACAAGGTGTCACGGCATCGCTTTCATGAAAGTCGGCCGATTCCACTGCCGCTTGGCATAGCGGCATATCTGCACCCACGCACCCGATCGTATGACCACGTCTCGCCCCCGTATTGGGATCACCACTTCGTTCGCCGAGGGCACGCAATCGCTCGACCAGCCCTACGTGCTAGCGGTGGAAGCCGCCGGGGGCCTGCCCTGCCCCGTCCCGATGGGCGCAGACGCGACCACCGCCGCCGCGTTCGCCGACCTGCTCGACGGGCTCATCATCACGGGTGGCCCCGCCATCACGGAAGGGCTCGTCGGCGCGTTGCCCACCGATATCAACACGACCGATCCCGTGCGCCGGGACAACGACCAATGGATCCTAGACGCCATCCTCGCCCAGCACAAGCCTGTCCTCGGTATCTGCTACGGCATGCAGCTGCTCAATGCCCGCGCAGGCGGTACCCTCTATGCGGACGTGGAAGCCCAATGCGCAGGCGTGTACACGCACAGCAGCACGCGCGGGGGCACCGTGCATGACGCGACCGCCGCGCCTGACACGCTGCTGGCCGCGCTCTTCGGCACCGATCCCATCGCCATCAACACGCGCCACATCCAGGCGCTTGCCGAGACGGGCGACGGCTTCCACGTAGCCATGCGTGCCAGCGACGGCATCATCGAGGCCATCGAACACGAGAATGGCCGGATTTTTGGCGTGCAGTTTCATCCCGAACGGATGGGCGACGCCATGCGACCATTATTCCGCCATTTCGTACAGCTCTGCCGAGAAAAGGACATCTCGCCTTGACTATTTAGGTAGACTGTTCCATATCATTACGCTTCCTGTAGTCTCGGACCTTGCCCCATGCCCCTGCAGCCTCAACGTCCCGGCCCGCCCACCCCGCTGTACACGTCTGCGCCATCGAGCGGGTATCGGCGGGCAGCGCGGTGGCTCTTCATCACCAGCGGCGTGCTGGGCATGGCGCTGCTGGCGTTGGTGGGAACGAGCCTGACGTTGAGCGGGCAGCCCCTTACGCTGGCCACCATCACCCACTTTCTGACGGAGCGCGAGGCCAAAGATCCCCCCCCCGAGGCCGCACCCGCTCCAGAAGAGGCGCCCCCGCTTGCCCCGGCACCGCTCGTGACCACCTCACAATTTGGGCGACATACCTATCGGTTCACGGAGCTGGGCACCCACCCCGAGCAGTTCTACAGCGATTACTTCTCCTCGCCCGTCGGCGAAGTCACCACGCTACCCGACAAGCAGCAGTGGATCACGAGCTTCCGCGAACTGCTCGGCATCTACCGGACGCGGCAAGCCGTTGACGACAACTTTTCCATGCGCGTCACCGACCTGGAAACACACCAGACGCTTGAAGTCGATGTGCTTACCGAGGAGCGGCAGCGTTACCGAGACACAGGCGCCGTGGTGTGGACGGAGATTGACAAGCTGCGGCGGCAGCGCACGCGCGAGCTCAGCAAAAAGTACCGGGACCTCGGCTATGAGAGCGGTGCGTTTAGCATCAAGTGGGGGCGCGCCAACCAGGTCGTAGAGGCACGGATGCGCGAGCTGCCCTTCATCGAGTACGAAGTGATGCTGGCACAGGCGCTGGGGCTCTCGCTGCTTGCGACCGAGATCGGCACCGTGGAGACGTTCAACAACGACAGGCTGGTCTCCAGGGTGGGCGCACGCAGCCGCTACCAGATGATGCCGTCGGTGCTGAAACAGAACGGGGTGCGCCGCTACACGCTCCGCACCACCTCCGGCAAGCGCGTGAAGGTGAACGAAGCGTGGCATCCGCTGATGACGATGGAGTCCGCGTTTCGCGTGCTGCGCGGCTATGCCAACGCCGTCGGGCACGAGATCCCCGGCATCTCGTCGTACCACACGGGCCCGGGCAACATCTACAACCTCTACCGCTTCTTCATCGACGCCAACCGCGACCTGATGCGCAACGGCTCGATGACGGTGATGGATGCGTACGTGTGGGGCGTGACCGAGGGCTTCCCGACGGTGTCCTCCGAGACGTCGTTCAAGACCCACTCGCGCGGCTACGTCCCGGCGGCGTACGGCGCGTTCTACGCCACCGAGGCGCTGCCCATCGACACCACGTACACGCTGAAGGTGGAGCGCGTGGAGCTGAAGACCAACGAGCGCCTCCTCTTGAGCAGCCTCCTCGAACGGCTCGACCTGCCCGAGACGCGTGCGCTGCTGCCGAGCTACCTGCGCGGCGAAGCCGTGTATCCGCTCTTCCGCACGCTCAACCCGCACCTCGACCTGCCCGAGGGCGAAGCCATGCCAGACGGCTTCAACGTGCGGTTTGTTGCCCGCGTCGATCAGGCCGAGGTGCAGCTCTTCCTGCCGCTCGGCGCGTCGGCGCTGCTGCCGTTCTACGAGCTTAACGTGTTCGATGCGGACGCGCGCGAAGTCTTTGACCGCAACCGCTACCAGCTCTTCGCCCTCGAATACGGCCCCGCCGACCGCGAGTACGCCAACCTCGTCAAGGATATCGAACGGTTCGGCTTCACTGAGGCCAACCGCGATCGACTGCGCGTGCTGGCGGATATGTTCGAGCGCCTCTATGACGAGAACCCGTCGCCCTTCCGCGAGACGCAGCTCGCTGTCATCCGCACGCATCGGCAGATTTGGGGCTCTAACGTGTGGGAGAAACTCGCCGCGGCGGTGCCCAACCGCTAATCAGTTAGCCCCTGCCGCTTCTAGCTCCTCTACCGTCCACGGCGTGGTGCGCGTCATGGTGCCGCGTATCGCCTCCACCTCGCTTGCTTCCACGGCGGGCGCGTCGTTGCCCCACGTTTGGCGCACGTAGGTGAGCACGGCGCTGAGCTCGGCATCGGAGAGGTGGGCTTGCGAGGCCATAACGCCGTTGTACACGGTTCCCGCCACCTCGATCTCGCCTTGGATGCCGCCCAACACGATACGGATGAGGCGGTCGGTGTCGCCCGTCACCCAGTCGGCACCTGCCAGCGGCGGGAACAGCCCGGTTAGGCCTTGTCCGTCGTCTTGATGACACGCCTGACATACCTGGCGATACACCGCCGAGCCACTCACGGCTACGACGGGCACCTCCGCTTTGGCGATGGGGTCGTCGCCTGCTGCGGGTGCGGTAAGCGGCTGCTCTAGCAAGGCTACGGTCTGCAGCCCCGTCGGCAGCAGCGCGCGGACGCGGGCGACTTCAGTGGCGCTGACCGCATCTGCGGCGTTGCCCCATGCATTGCGGATGTACGTGAGCACGTCTGCTGTCTCGGCATCGGAGAAGAAGTTGTGGGGTGGCATGACGTTGTTGTACGTGGCACCGTTGACCACCATCGGCCCTTGCATGCCGCCCAGCGTAATCCGTATCAGCCGCTCCTGGTCGCCCGTCGCCCAGTCGGTACCTACCAGGGGCGGGTAGAGCCCGGGTATGCCCATGCCCGTGTTGCCGTGACACGAGGCGCAGTAGCGCACATAGGCGCTTTGGCCCGGCACCGTGCTCGTCTCGCCCGCGCACGCGCTCAGCCCCAGGATCAGGGCGAGCAGCGCAAGGCCGCTAGCCATGCTGTGCGCGCCGCAACGGGACGATGGCGTCCCCCACTGCGATGCTGCCCGGCTCCACCACGTTGAAGAGCGCACCACGGTGGTTGGTCCGGCGGACGACGGCATAGGCTTCGGGGCTGGTGCGCTGGCTGAACAGATGACACGGGCGGTGCATGCGGTCGCTTCGCTCCAGTATCGCCGTCCCAATCTGCACACGATCGCCCATACGCAGTTGCCGCAAGTCGATTCCCCGCGTGACTACATTATCACCAATCGTCAGCGGGTCTACACCTAACACGTATGCCACCTCAAAACTCACCGCCGACACCTCCCGGCCGGGAACGCGCTCGCCACGCCAGTGCGACTTGAGTACGTGATCGCCCCTGAACCCGAAGCCCTTCACCACCTCCACCCTGGGCAGCGCCACATGCTCACCCGGCGCTGGCTTCCCCACCAGCAGCGCCACCTCACCGATGGTGTCATACGGCAAGGCCTCCAACGCGACCTCAAGGGCCCGCTCACGTTCTGAAATGGCTACGTCGTTCATTGGGGTTCGGGGTTCGGGGTTCTCTGCTCGGTGTCAAGCGAATTCAGTTTGTTGATGCTCTTTTCTCTGGCATTGCTGTCTCAGCCTGCTGTCCCCAAGACCCACAGTGAGCGAAGCGAGCGTCCCAAGCCCCATAGCGAATGTAGTGAGCGTCCCAAACCCCGAACCCCTCATGTGTCCAGCGCCCGTTTGAGGGCGCGCTTCATCAGCACATCGTGGTAACCGCGTTCTTTGTCGCCAGCCGACGGCATGCGCTGCACGTAGCGCCCGTCGGGGTGGAGGTCCCACGCGAGCCGTTCGTCCTCTAGCGCCAGCTCCAGCGTCCGCATCAGCCGGTGTTTGAGCGCGGCGTCTTCCACCTCGGCGATGACCTCTACGCGGTCCTCCAGGTTGCGGCGCTGCCAGTCGGCGCTGCCGAAGTAGATGCGTGGCTGGCCGTTGTTGTTGAACGAGTAGATGCGGCTGTGCTCGAGGAACCGACCGAGGATGCTGACGACGCGGATGTTCTCGCTGTAGCGCGGCAGCCCAGGGCGCAGGCGGCAGTGCCCGCGCACGATGAGGTCGATCTGCACACCTGCCTGCGACGCTTTGTAGAGCGCGTGGATGGTCACGAGATCGTCCAGCGCGTTCATCTGCGCGATGATGCGGCCGTTGCCGTGCTTCTTCTGGTTGGCGATCTCGCGGTCGATGGCCTTGACGAAGGTATTGCGCATGAAGCGCGGCGCCACGAGCAGCTTCTTGTACTCCTGCGCCGGGGCATAGCCCGTCAGGTAGTGGAACAGGTTGACCACGTCGGTGCCCACAGCGCGGTCGCACGTGAACAGCCCGAGGTCGGTGTAGAGGCGTGCCGTTTTGGGGTTGTAGTTCCCCGTGCCGATGTGGCAGTAGGTGCGCAGGCCTTGCTCTTCTTGCCGCACCACGAGCGTCACCTTGGTGTGCGTCTTGAGGCCGACCAGCCCATACGTCACGTGCACGCCCGCCTTCTCCAGCTTCTGCCCCCACTCGATGTTGTTCTGCTCGTCGAAGCGCGCCTTCACCTCCACGAGCACCGCCACCTGCTTGCCGTTCTCTGCCGCCCGGATCAGCGCCGCCATCACGGGCGAGCGGTCTGAGGTGCGGTAGAGCGTCTGCTTGATGGCGAGCACATCGGGATCGACGGCGGCCTCTTCCATCAACCGAAGCGTGCTGGCGCTGAACGACTCGTACGGATGGTGAACGAGCAGATCGCCTTCGCGGATGACCTCGAAGATGCTGCGCGGTCCCTTGTCGCCCTCCATCGCCAGCCGGTGCGGCACCACGGGCTCCCACGGCTTGAACGAGTGCTCACGCAGCCCGATGTTGGCGATCTCAAACAGGTCCGTCAGGTCTAGCAGCGCCTTCGACTCGTACAAGTCGTCCTTGTCGATATCGAGCTCGCGCATCAGGATCTGGCGCAGGTGCTCGGGCATCTCGGCATCGACCTCCAGGCGTACGACGCGCGAGAACCGCCGCAGCCGCAGCTCCTCGGAGATCATTGCCAGCAGGTCCTCGGCCTCTTCTTCGTCGCGGAGGATATCGGCGTTGCGGGTGATGCGGAACGTGTAGGCGCTGACCACCTCCATGCCGCGGAACAGATCGTCCAGGTTGTTGATGATGACCTGCTCGACGGGCACAAACGTCTTCGACCCCTGCAGCGGCACAAACCGGAAGGTGGCGGTGGGCACTTTGAGGCGGGCAAAGTGCTCGCTCTGCTCCTCGGGATGCCGCAAAATCACGGCTAGCGACAGGCTGAGGTTTGAGATGAAGGGGAATGGATGGCCAGGGTCTACGGCCAGCGGCGTGAGGATGGGGAAAATGTGCGTGGTGAAGTAGTGGTCGAGGTACTTCTGCTCCTTGGCGTTGAGATCCGCATAGTCGCGGATGTGGATGTCGGCCTCATCGGCGAGCATGGGCTTGAGCACGCGGTCCCAGGTCTCGCCGAGGCGACCTTGCAGGGGCAACACAGCCTGGCGGATGAGGCGCAGCTGCTCGTCGGGGCGCAGGCCCTCGGGCGAGAGCGCGTCGACACCGGCGTCTTCTTGGCGCTGCAGGCCGCCTACGCGCTTGCGGAAGAACTCGTCCAGGTTGCTGGCGGTGATGGCCAGGAAGCGCACCCGCTCCAGCATGGGAAAGCGCCCGTCTATGGCCTGCCACAGCACCCGCCAGTTGAAGTCCAGCCAGCTCAGCTCGCGGTTGAAGATGAGGTGCGGGTGCGTGCGCGTGGCGCGGCTGGGCACCGGGCGGGGCGCCGTAGCGCGGGGGACGAGCGGTTTGTGTGCCGTTTT
>JBCCMF010000064.1:0-17952 GCA_039026435.1 Bacteroidota bacterium | reverse complement strand
GAGCACTACACGACGTATCCCGAGGCGCTCGCAGAGCACGGCTACATGGTTGGCTTCACAGCAAAAGGATGGGCACCGGGCGTGGCCGAACGCGACGGTGTGCCTCGGCAGATGACGGGCCAGCGGTTCAACATGCACCGCACCGAGCCGCCTACGCCTGCGATGTCGAACATCGACTATGCGACTAACTTTGCCACCTTCCTCGACTCGGCCGCTGTGCGCGGCGAGCCGTTTGCGTTCTGGTATGGCGGCCTCGAGCCGCATCGGCGGTATACGTTTGGCTCGGGCGAGGCCGTCGGCGGCAAAAGCAAGGACGACATCGATGCGGTGCCGGGCTTCTGGCCTGACCGCGACAGCGTGCGCACCGACATGCTCGACTACGCTTTCGAGATCGAATACTTCGACGACCACCTCGGGCGCATGCTCGCCGAGCTCGACGCGCGCGGCCTGCTGGGCAACACCGTCGTCGTCGTCACTGCGGACAACGGCATGCCCTTCCCTCGCGTGAAAGGCCAAGTCTACGAGATGGACCACCACCTCCCGCTGGCTGTCATGTGGCCCGAGGGCATCGCGTCGCCAGGCCGCAGCATCGACGACGTCATCAGCTTCGCCGACTTCGCGCCGACGTTCCTTGAGCTGACGGGACTCGCGGAGGCGTCTAGCGGCATGGCATCCATCACGGGCCGCAGCTTCGCCGATGTCTTCCGTACGACAGCATCGGGGCAGATCGACGAAGCGCGCGATTACGTCCTGCTCGGCAAAGAGCGGCACGACGTAGGCCGCCCCGACGACCAAGGCTACCCGGTGCGCGGCATCCTGGAGGGCGACTACCTCTACGTCCGCAACTACGCACCCGACCGTTGGCCTGCGGGCAACCCCGAGACGGGCTACCTCAACACCGACGGCGGCGCCACCAAAACCGTCCTGCTCAACGAGGCGGAGACCGACAGCGCGGGCTACGCCCGGTGGGCACTCAACTTCGGCAAGCGTCCAGCGGAGGAGCTGTACAACGTCGTGCAAGATCCCGAAAACCTGCACAACCTCGCCAGCGACCCGGCGCACGCCGAACACAAAGCGCGCCTCCGCGAGCGCATGGAGACCGAGCTACTCGCTCAAGGCGACCTCCGCGTGCAAGGACGCGGCGACTTGTACGAGCAATACACCTACGCCAACGAGGCGACGAGAAATTTCTACAACCGCTTCATGGCAGGCGACAGCCTTCGGGCTGGCTGGGTGAACGCGACCGACTTCCGCGCGGCACCACAAGAGCCGTGACGCATCGGCGCCGTCTCTTGGCTACTCGGCCGCGTTGGGATTGGGTGACGGGAAGGCCGCACCCACCGATTCCTGCCACGTCTGCAACTGCTTGACCATCGCCTGCACGCGCTCCAGCTCTGCTTCAGCCATGTTCGTCTTTTCCCCGATGTCATCGACAAGATTGAACAGCTCAACGCGGTCGTCTTCGAAGAACTGGATCAGCTTCCAGTCGCCATCGCGGATAGCCGCTCCGGGCGTTCCCCCTTGGTTGCCGTAGTGCGGGTAGTGCCAGTACAGCGCGTCCCGGTCAAGCGACTGCCCCTCAAACCGCGGCAGCAAGTTGACGCCGTCTGGAGGCTGGTCGGGGTGGGCGTCGAGGCCCGCCGCGGCCAGGAACGTCGGGTAGAGGTCGGGGCTAGTGACAGGTGTAGCGGTGGTTTGTCCGGCCTGGATACGCGAGGGCCAGCGGGCGATGAACGGCTGGCGGATGCCGCCCTCGTAGAGCCACCCCTTGCCGCCCCGCAGCGGTAGGTTCGACGTAGGATGGCCCTCCGACGTGCTCAGCCCGCCGTTGTCGCTGGTGAAGACGACGAGCGTGTTCTCCGCTAGGCCGAGGCTGTCGAGCGCGGCCATCACCGTGCCGATAGCTTCATCCATCGCTTCCACCATGCCCGCGTAGACGGCGTGGTTCTGTACCAAGCGCACCCGCCTGTCGCCCTCCTGCCCCCACGCGTCCTCGGGTGCTGGCTTGGCCTCGTACTTGGCCTGCAGGTCGGCGCGGGTCATCAGCGGCGTGTGGACCGAGTAGAACGACAGCATGGCGAAGAACGGCGCGTCGGTGCTGGAGGCGATGAAGGCGGCGGTTTCTTGGCCGAGCCGCGCAGGCAGGTGCTCGCCGGGCGGGCCGTCGTCCAGGCGCGGGTTGCCATAGGGCGAGAAGTAGCGGTCGCCGCCGTAGGGGCCGCCCCGCTCAAAGCCGCCCTTGTTGATCTGGTAGCCGTGGTCTTCGGGGTACGAGCCTTCGTTGCCGAGGTGCCACTTGCCCGCGAAGAACGTGCGGTAGCCTGACTCCTGGAGCGCCTCGGCGATGGTCGTCTCCTCATGCGATAGCGTGGCTACGTACGGCGCGGGCAGCAGCGGCTTGTCGCGCGTGCGGTGGTTCTGCACGGTCTCCGGCTGCGGCGCGCCAAACCAGTCGGTCGTGCGCATGCGGGCAGGGTACTTGCCCGTCTGTAGGCTGGCGCGCGTCGGGCTGCACACGGGCGCGGCGGCGTACCCGTCGGTGAATAGCAACCCCTCGGCCGCGAGGCGATCAAGGTGCGGCGTCTCGTAGAATGTGTCGGGGTTGTAGGCGCCCACGTCCGTGTAGCCGAGGTCGTCGGCCAGGATGAATACGATGTTGGGCGGCGGAGGCGGCGCGGCAGGCTCACATCCGATCAGACCGAATGCCGCTATGAGAAGCAGGCTGACTCTCCACATGGCAGGGTACCGAGTTTCTGAGTGTGGGGGCGCGCAAATTAACCATCCCACTTCAATCAGTTTGTGCTTTTCGCTATTCTGCGCGCTGGCCGCCTGCCTCACCCGCTTTCGCCATGCCTGATTCACCCGCCAACGCCGATCTCGCCCCCGTTCCGCCTGCACACCGCACGTGGCGGGCGCGGCATTTTGCAGGGCTCTGGGTGGGCATGGCCGTGTGCATCCCCACGTACACGCTGGCGTCGGGGTTACTGGCGCAGGGCATGCGTTGGGACCAGGCGCTCTGGACGATCCTGCTGGGCAACCTGATTGTGCTCATCCCGCTTTCGCTAAACGCCCACGCCGGGGCGCGGTACGGCATTCCCTTTCCGGTATTGCTCCGCGCGTCGTTCGGCCCGCTGGGTGCCAACCTCCCGGCGCTCATGCGCGCGCTGGTGGCCTGCGGATGGTTTGGCATCCAGACGTGGATTGGGGGCGCCGCGCTCTACACGATGTGCGCAGTGGTGTTCGGCTTCACGCCTGCCACGTCCGCCGACGCGTTGCCCGTCCTGGGGCTCTCGCCTGGGCAGTTTGCGTGCTTCCTGGTGTTCTGGGCGATGAACATGGCCGTGGTGTGGTACGGCATCGGCGCTATCAAGCGGCTGGAGGTGCTGGCTGCACCGCTGCTGCTCCTGATGGGGCTCGGCCTGCTGGCCTGGAGCGTGACCGCCAGCGGCGGCTTCGCCGTGCTCTTTGCCGAAGCCACGTTTGCCGAGATACGAGGCTCCGCCGACGGGCCTGTGGACTTCGGCGCCATCTTTTGGCCGGGGCTGACGGCGGTCGTCGGGTTTTGGGCGACCCTCTCGCTGAACATCCCCGACTTCACCCGCTACGCCCGCTCGCAGCGCGACCACCTCATCGGCCAAGCGGTGGCGCTGCCCACCACGATGACGCTCTTCGCCTTCATCGGCATCGCCGCCACGTGTGCCTCGGTCGTGGTGTTTGGCGAAGTCATCTGGGATCCTGTGCTGCTCGTCAGCCGGTTCGATGCGCCGATCGTGATCGCCTTGGCACTCGCGCTCATCGTGCTCGCCACGCTATCCACCAACATCGCGGCCAACGTCGTCTCGCCCGCCAACGACTTCACCCACGTGTGGCCCAAGAAGCTCTCGTTCCGTCGCGGCGGCCTGCTCACGGGCGTCATCGGCATCGGCATCTTCCCGTGGCGCCTCTACACCGACCTCTCCAACTACATCTTCACCTGGCTGATCGGCTACAGCACACTGCTCGGCTCCATCGCGGGCATCATGCTGATCGACTACTACGTGATCCGGCGCACGCGGCTGGACCTGGATGGGCTCTACCAAACCGACGGCCCGTACACGTACCGCAACGGCGTCAACTCAAGGGCCGTGCTCGCGCTGCTGGGATGCCTCCCCGCGCTCCCAGGCTTCCTCGCGCAAGCCACGGGCTGGATCGACGTGCCGGATCTGCTCGACGCGCTCTACATCCACGGCTGGTTTGTGAGCCTGGCGGTGAGCGGTATCGCCTACCTCTTCCTCATGCGTTCGCACCGCCTCACCCCGAGCTATGGCTGACTACGACCACATCGCCGAAGACTACAAAGCCTCGAAAGCCCTCCCGTTTCGGACCCACGTTGAGGCGCACACCCTGTTCGCCCTGCTCGGCGATGTGCGCGGGCTGCGCGTGCTCGACCTGGCGTGCGGCGAAGGCATCTACACGCGTCAGGTGATGCGGCTGGGGGCAGCTGAGGCGACGGGCGTGGACCTGTCTCCAGCGATGATCGGCCTCGCTGAGCGCGAGGAAGCGCTGCATCCGCTGGGCTGCACGTATCGGACGCACGACGCCCGCACGCTCGGTACCATCGGGGCCTTCGATGTGGTGCTGGGCGTCTACCTCCTCAACTACGCCCCCACCTACGACGACCTCCTCGCCTTCTGCCGCACGATCTACGCCAACCTACGCCCCGGCGGACGCTTTGTGGGCTTCAACGACAACGTGGCCAACAGCCCCGCGCACTACGCGTCATACCGACCCTACGGGTTTGTGAAGCGCAGCCCGCCCGAGCGGTACATCGGCGCGCCCATCACCTACACGCTGTTCAACGCGGATGGCACGGTGTTCGACATCGTGAACTACTACCTCCCACCTGAGCAGTACGAGGCAGCGTTTCGCGAAGCCGGCTTCACATCATTCAACTGGCAAGGGCCTTGGCTCTCAGAGGACGGAGCCGCCTCGTTTCCCGAAGGCTACTGGACGTCTTTCTTTGCCGACCCGCCGTTGATTGGTCTCTTGGCCAAACGGTAACGCGTGCCGCCTGGCCTTTACAGCGTGTGACGGCGAATTAGCCTCCCAGAACGCTTTATTTTCGCCCACTTTCATCGTATCTATAGCATGTCGTTTCTTCATAATCGGTATCCAGAGTGTCGGCGCGCGGGCTGATCTTGTTCTTGGGAGTGCTTCTCGCAGGCTGTGGTGTTGACAAACCCGCGCATATTGTAGAGGCTGAGTTGACGCTGCCGGAGCGCGTTGACTTCAACTTGCACGTCAAGCCGATTCTTTCCGACCGATGCTTTGCTTGCCACGGCCCCGACGCCGCGGCCCAGGCGGCAGGCTTGGCGCTGCACACGCCAGAGCGCGCGTACGCTGCCCTTCAGCAAGGCTCGGGGCACGCCATTGTGCCGGGCAAGCTCGGCCAGAGCGAGGCCTGGGTGCGCCTCGTCAGCACCGACCCCGAGGTCGTGATGCCGCCGCCGGAGTCCAACCTCACGATGACGCCACGCGAGGTCGCGCTCATCGGCCGGTGGATTGAGCAGGGCGCCGAATACAAAGAACACTGGTCCACCATTTCGCCAGAATTGGCAGCGCTTCCACGAGTTGCCGATGCCGACTGGCCCGCGAACGACATCGACCACTTTGTGCTGGCCGAACTCGAGCAGCGCGGATGGTTGCCTTCGACCGCGGCGAGCAAGGAGACGCTCATCCGCCGCGTCACGTTTGACCTGACGGGCCTCCCGCCCACCGTGGATGAGATCGACGATTTCCTCGCCGATGAGAGCCCGGAGGCGTACGAGCGCGTGGTGGATCGCCTCCTGGCCAGCGATGCCCACGCCGAGCGCATGGCGACGGAGTGGCTGGACGTGGCCCGCTATGCCGACACGCACGGCTACCAAGACGATGGCATGCGTACGATGTGGCCCTGGCGCGACTGGGTCATCGACGCGTTCAAGCAGAACATGCCCTACGACGACTTCGTGACGTGGCAGCTCGCGGGCGACATGCTCCCGAACGCGACCAAGGAGCAGATCCTGGCCAGCGGCTTCAACCGGAACCACATGCAGAGCCAGGAAGGCGGCATCGTGCTCGAAGAATATCGCCTGCAATACGTGGCCGACCGCACGCACACGTTCGGCAAGGCCTTCCTCGGGCTGACGATGGAGTGTGCGCAGTGCCACGACCACAAGTACGACCCCATCTCGCAGAAGGAATACTACCAGCTCTTCGCCTTCTTCAACAACGCCTACGAACTCGGCAACATCCCCTACACGGGCGAGGCCAGCCCGGCGATGGTGCTCACCGACGACGAGGTCGATGCCCAGATCGCCGCGATTCAGCAGCAGGTCGGCCAGCTGGGCGACGCGCTGGACGTGGATGCACAGCGCTACGACGCACCGTTTGAGCAGTGGCTTGGCGAGGCATCGACGGAAGTGGACTTGGACGATGGCTTGGTGGGCGATTACCCGCTGGACACGCTCGCCGTAGCCGACGATGACTTGCATCGCTTTGAAAACACGGCAGGCGACCGAGGCGCTGGCTATTACTGGGGCGACATCGACAAGCTGCCAACGGTACAAGCAGGCGTTGAGGGGCGCGCACTCCAGCTCAACGGTGACGGCTGGCTCGACATGGGCGAGGGCAAGACGCGCTACGCCTTCGACCGCGAAAACCCGTTCACCGTCAGCTTCTGGTTCAAGACGCTCGTGCCGGGCATCGAAGCGCCGCTCATGACGAAGTCGGCGGGGCTGTTTAATGGCCGACGCGGCTACCGCCTCGACCTCCGCGCCGACGGCACGTTCGAGGCCTCGCTCAACCACGTGCAGCCTGCCAACGCGCTCATCGTGCAGACCACCGACACCATCCGCACCGGGCAGTGGCAGCACATCGCGTTCGCCTACGACGGCTCCAGCACGGCAAACGGCTTGACGGTCTACCTCGACGGCCAGCCGATGCACACCGTCGTCAAAGCCGATGGGCTGACGCAGAGCATTCGCCGCGCCCTTGCCGCCGACGGCACCCTCAACAATTGGGGCGATGAAGGCAACCTGCGCCTCGGCTTCGGCGGCAACAACGAACCCACCATCGACAGCACCCTCTTCGACGCCCTCAAGATCTACGACCGCCGCCTCAGCAACCTCGAAGTCAACGCCCTGCGCGCCACGACGTCCAATACGCCTGACACGCTCGCTACGCTACTCGGGCTGGAGAGCCACACCGACGCCCAGCGCACCGCGCTGCGTCAGCACTACGTCACCGTCGTGGATGCCGACTACCGGGCGGCGCTCGCCGAGGCCACTGACCTGCGGGGCGAGGAGACGACCATCATGACGGAGCTGCCGTCGGTGATGGTGATGAAGGAGCTGCCGGAGCCGCGCGACACCTACATCCTGGATCGCGGTGCCTACGACGCGCCGACGGAGCGCGTGGAGCCGGGCACACCGTCTTCCTTCGGCGGCGTCTTCCCCGAGGACCTGCCGCCCAACCGCCTCGGCTTGGCGGAGTGGCTGTTCCAGCCGGACCACCCCATCACGTCGCGCGTGGCCGTGAACCGCTACTGGCAGCTCATCTTCGGGCGGGGCATTGTGGGCACGTCGGATGACTTCGGCAACCAAGGGTCGCTCCCCACGCATCCTGAACTGCTAGACCACCTTTCCGTCGCGTTCAGCCAGGACTGGGACGTGCGCGGCCTGATTAAGCGGATGGTGCTCTCCAGCACGTACCGCCAGACGTCGTACGCCGAGCCCGAGCAGCTGGAGCGCGATCCCGAGAACGAGTGGCTGGCGCGCGGCCCGAGCTTCCGCCTCACCGCCGAGATGATCCGCGACAACGCCCTGGCCACCAGCGGCCTCCTCGTGCCCGAGGTGGGCGGACCTAGCGTCAAGCCCTACCAGCCGGCGGGGCTGTGGAAAGAGCAGGCGACGCGTAACGCCACCGAATACGTGCAGGACACGGGCGAGAAGCTCTACCGGCGCAGCATGTACACCATCTGGAAGCGCAGCACGCCGCCGCCGTCGATGATGAACTTCGACGCCTCGGAGCGCAACTTCTGCGTGACCCAGCGCCAGCGCACGAGCACGCCGCTGCAAGCGCTCGTGCTCATGAACGACCCGCAGTACGTGGAGGCCGCCCGCATGCTCGCCGAGCGCATGATCCGCGAAGGCGGCGACGCCGTAGACGACCAGCTGACGTTTGGCTTCCGCAAGCTCACCTCTCGCTTCCCCACGGCCTCCGAACTCGACGAGCTCCGCGCTCTCTACACGGCCGAGCTAGAGCACTTCCGCGCCTACCCAGCCGAAGCCGACAACCTCCTCGCCGTCGGCGAATTCCCCCGCGACGAAGCCCTCCCCGCCGACCAGCTCGCCGCCCTGACCATCATCGCCAGCACCGTCATGAACTTCGACGAAGCGGTGGTGCGACGGTAATCTTCTCGCGTTCACTTGCCTTGCGCCACAGTTGATAGTCCGTGTCAAGCATAAAGGCCTGCGTGAGCTCTGGACGAAAGGTTCAGCGAGGAAGCTAATATGGAAGAAGCGATTGCTGTATTCAGAAAGCAGATTCCGTGGGAGTTCACCGAGTACGATGAACCGTAAGTGCAGAGCTGAAGGCTTGCAGACTCATATCAGCTTTGGGAGATGATCGTGCGCCCGAGGTTGTCATCCCGAGCGGAGGCCGAAGGCTGTAGCCGAGGGATCTCCTCCGATTTCGGATTGCATGACGACCAAGTGGGAGATCCATCGGCTACGCTCGGGATGACAAAGTGAGACGGGATGCTGCACTATGAGCTTCCAGAACTGATATCACGCCGCCTTTCGAGCCGTCGCGTGTAGCTTCTGGGCAGCCATGCGGAGGAAGTTGGGCATGATGGTGTCGTGCGTGCGCTTTAGGAAGTTGGGCGCGGCCAGCCGGTGCATGATGCGCTCGTACTTCTCCTGACCGTGTGCGGCTACGATCTTGTCGCGGCGTGCGGGCTCGTGGAAGTGGAGGCTCATGCCTCTAGGATCCGCCTCAGGATGAAACTGCACACCCACCAGCTCGGGCGAGAGCCGAACACCCATCACGGCGCGCTCCAGCGGGATGTGCGGTCGCGTCTTCTCGGTACACAGGGTCGTGGCGCCCAGCTCGCGGAAGCGCTCAAACTTGGGCTTCACCACCTGCCAGCTGCGGAAGTCGGCGGCGTAGAATGGGTTGGCTAGGCCCGAGAACAGCGGATCGTGCTTGCCCGCTTTGGTCTGGTGGATGGGGAAGACGCCAAACGATGGTGACCGCCGCTCGGTGACCTCGGCAAAGCCGAAGTGGCGTGCGATCAGTTGGAACGAGTGGCAGATGAACAGCGCGTGCTTCCGCTCAGACAGTACCGCTGACAGGTTGTGCTGCCACAATGCCTCCAGCCACACAAAGTAGTTGGCTTCCCATTCAAGCCCTTCGCCATCGAACGGACTACCGGGGCCGCCTGTCGAGATGAACGTATCGAACGCGTCGAGGGCGGGCATGCGGCCGTCGTACCGCGTCTCGAACACCTCGAACGTGATCGGCGTGTTGTGAAAGCGGCCGTCGCAGGCGGTCACCATCTCGCGGATGCAGCGCATGCCTTGGTTCGGCTCGCGATTGTACAGATCGATTACAGCTACTCTCATCATGGTGGGATGCGTTGGTGAACAGACGCAAGCGCAACGACACGCCGTGCGGCCGAGCCGTGGTGGCGACTCTTGGTGTGCAGGTAGTCAGCGTGTGGCGCCGGGGCGTGCGCGCTAGGCGTAACGAAGGATGAACATGGGCAGCGTCCCGCCCCCCGCCGTCACGTTGGCGAGATCGGTGCTGGAGATGCGGGTGAGGCAGCCGCCCATCATGGGGCCCACAATATACGGATCGAGGTCGATGACGGAAGGCACCATCTCCCACCCGCCGCTCTGCTGCACCAGGAACGGCTCGCGGTGGATGTCCACCTTCTCCTGCACCACATGGCCGTACCGCAGGCCGGTGGCGATGGCCTGATCCCACTCCGCTGCCGAGGCGTTGAAGCCAAGCGTCACGCCCTGCCCGCCGTAGCCGTCGTTGGGCTTGATGACGAAGTACGAGCGGTTGTTGCGGATGAACGGCACGAGGTCGATGTCGAGCCCCCGGAACTGCGTCCGCTGATCACGTAGGCGGCGCGTCCACGGGATGTGCTCGGCGATGGCGTACTGCTCGGCGGGCGTCAGGATGCGCGTGTACTGCTCATCCGTCAGGAAGACGAACAGCGCCTTCTTGTGGACGAGGTTCGTGCGGAAGCTGTTCAGGTAGCACGTCTTCTGCGCCTTGTAGCCCTCCAGGAACGCCGTGCAATCGTCTTTGATGTCGTAGTACTCCTTCAGCAGCAGGCGGCGGTATAGGATGTCGATCTTCTGGCCGTTGGCGTAAACCCAGCCGTCGCGGCATTCGAGCGCACGCGGATCGAGCACCTCGCAACCATACCCCAGCCGGTGCAGGTAGTCGCGCAGCAGGTGAAACTCGTGGATCGTCGGCGTATCGAGCCTGTCGACGATGGCGAAGTGCGGCTTCTCCTTCCGCCCGCCGAACTCATCCTGGTAGACATGGACCAGAGAGTGAATCAGGTGGCGCTGCGGCGAGACGAACCGCACGGGAAAGCGCTTGGTGAACTGCTGGAAGATCGGCAGCTGCTCGTAGATCTCGGCCAGCGAATGCACATACGCCAGCCCCGCAGGCGACTCGCCGTTGACCTCGACAAACTTAAACGAGTTCGCCGTGATGAACGAATCCATCCGCGACGTGGCCGAGAGGCGCATCACGTTCGTCGGGATGGAGGCCAGGCTGATCTCCCAATCGAACAAGCCCAGCTCGCGCTTGAGCAGATCCTCGTTGTTGAAGAACGCCGCGGCAATCTTGATGATGGCCTGCCGCACGAGGTACGTCGTGTCCTGCACTCGCGTGTACATCTGCTCCGTCAGGAACGTCGGGCGGAGGCTGTGCGCCATCGTCCGGTCGCCGAAGAGCACATGGCCCTCGCGCTGCAAATGATGCAGCATCCCCATCTGCTGCTCCGCCGCCGCAAAGTCGTTGGCGATGAGCTGATGGTAATGGTCGAGAGCAGGTCGGAGGCGTTCGCGCATCGGTAGAGACGGTCGATAATCCAGAAAGGTTTGTGGTACTTCGGAGCTATACCTCTACTCATCAGAGTGGCACAGCAGACCCCCTCTCCTATGAGCTAGGAGAGGGTTGGGGTGAGGTAGATCAGACACGGCAACGCTCCTCAGTTCGACCTCACCCTGTCCCTCTCCTGGTTCCCAGGAGCGGGGACCTTAACTCAAACAGCACCTGCCTCACACCCACTGCCGCTTGCGGCGGGGCTGCTTGGCTTTCTTGACGAGGAAGGCGGCCGTGGCGCGAACCACCCACTCGTAGTTCTCGGCGCCCACCGAGTGGTAGTCGGCGTCCGGGGCGGGGTTCATGAAGTCGATGGCGATGGGCACGCCGTCGCGCACGGCAAACTCGACCGTGTTCATGTCGTAGCCGAGCGCCTTGCAGATGGCCAGCACGTCGCGCTCCATCTTGGCGAAGAGGTCGGCGGGGATGTCGCCGTCGGGCACGTCGTGGTAGCGCAGGTGCGGCTCGGCGAGCGGGTTGTACTTCATGATCCGCACCTCGCGCTGGCCGATGCCGTAGCAGCGGAAGTACGACTCGAAGTCGATGCCTTCCTGCAACAGCATGCAGTCCGTGCCCGACGCATCGTAGGCGGCGTACAGCTCGTCCGGCGTCTCGCACTTGCTCACGCCGCGCCAGCCGCCGCCGTCGTGCGGCTTGAGGAAGCACGGGAAGCCGACGTACTCCATTACCTTCTCCCAGCTCAGCGGGTACTTGAGGTTGCGGAACGACATCGTCCCGGTGTTCTCGGGATGCTCCTTGTGCGGCAGGATGATGCTCTTCGGCACCGCCACGCCTGCCTCCTCGGCGATCACGTTGTCGATGAACTTGTCATCGGCGCTCCACCAGAACGGGTTGTTGACGATGTACGTGCCCTTGAGCGCGGCCCACTTCAGGAACGAGCGGTAAAACGACACCTCGTGCGAGATCCGGTCCAGGATGACTTCGTATTCGCGCGCGCCGTTCATAAAGACGGCATCGACCTCCACAAACTCGGCGTGAACGCCCTTGCCAGCGTAGGTGTCGTTGATGAAGGCGATGAGGCCATCCGGGAACGTGGTTTCCATGCCACGGATGACGCCAATTTTCTTCAAGTCAGGCATGTTGGTAATTCGTCAATGATCGAATGTTGAGTAGGGCTGATTCAGCCGATGTGTTGCTTGATCTGGTCGCGCCACCAGGGCCAGTCGTGGCCGAAGGCGCCGGGCTGCACCTCCAGCGTGTGCGGCACGGCCTTGCCCGAGAGCAGATGGCTGAGATGCACGTTGGCGTCGATGCACGGGTCGTGCTCGCCCGCGGTCAGGATGATGTGCAGGCGGCGCAGCGCTTCGAGCTGCCCGTGGTCGCTGAGGTTAGCGAGGTAGTCGACGGGGTTGCTGAAATACACGTCGTCGCTGTAGAAGCCGCCCATGAACGAGCGGATGTCGTAGGCGCCGCTGAGCGAGATGACCTTGCCGAACTGCCACGGCTGCTTGCAGGCCATGTTGATGGCGTGGTAGCCGCCGAAGCTGGCGCCCGCCACCATGATGAAGCCGTGGCCCGTGTTGCGGATGTAGGGCAGCACCTCGTTGAAGATGTACGCCTCGTACTGCTGCTGGCGCTTGATGCGCACATGCGGGTGGACCTGCTTGTTGTAGAAGCTCTCGGCATCGACCGAGTCCACGCAGATCACTTGATTCTGGCCGCGCTCCAGCTGCGGGCGCAGGGCGTCGATCATCTTGAAGTCTTCCCACTCGTAGAAGCGGCCGAGGCTGCTGGGAAAGACGAGCAGGGGCGTGCCCGCGTGGCCGAAGTGGAGCAGTTCCATGTCGCAGCCGAGCGACGGGCTCCACCACGTGCGGTAATTGCGTTGCATAATTCCGTTGGCTTAATGGTCGCCGCGTTGCGACAGCCGCGCGGCGGCAGCGTTGAGCATGTCGGCGGTGAGGATGTGTTCGAGCGTGACCGGCATACGGTACGTCCAGTTGAAATCGTTCGTGGTGCCCGGAACGTTAACGCGTTCGTCGTCGGGCGAGAGCAGGCACAGCGAGGCGTCGAGCGCCAGCCAGTCCTGCAGTTGGAAGAAGACCAGCTTCGCCGCGCCATCCAGCTGGTGCTGCAAGATGGCCTCGACCAGCGCTGGCGTCATCACCGCAGGCACGGCATCGCCCCAGCCGATGTGGAGGGCATAGCCGTCGCGGTCCAGCTGCTCCTCGTGCCACCACCCACGCAGCGTGGACGAGTCGTGTACGGAGACGGTGGCCACGGCTTCGGGGCGGTACGTGGCCGGATCGATGTATGGCTGTCCGGACACGTCGAAGCGTCGCGCCCAGCGCTCAACGTACAGGCTGAGGATGCCCAGCTCGTCGAGCACGCGCGGCACACACGGCGGCACGGCGCCCAGGTCTTCGGCACACGCCAGCATCGGCGTAGCTTCCAGCATCATCTGGAGCAGCTGGCGGCCGTGGTCGGCCCAGAGGCCGTCGGCCTTAGCTTCGAGCGCGGCGAACGTGTCGCGGAGGCGGTGTTGCTCGTCTGTGCTGAGCGTGGCGTAGGCCGACGTCTCGTCGTAGAACCAGTGCGGATAGAACGCGCCCTCGCGCTCCAGCAAGGTGCGGTCGCGGTGCCAATCCAGCAGCGCTGTTTTTATCTCCTCGGGCTCGTCGAGCGCCGCGATAGCCTTCTCGCTGGCCACCTCGGGCTTGAGCCGGAACAGCGGCTGTTTGCCGATCTGCGTGAGGTAGGCGTCGGCTACGCGCTTGGCGTCATCACCGAAGTGCTCCAGCAGCGTTTGGGCGCTGATGTGCGGCTCGCTGAGCCACGTGATGCGCGCCTCGCCAAAGCCTAGGGCTTTGAGGTCGGCATGGCTCAGGCCAAGCGACGGTTTGTAGTGACCGAGCAGACCCGCATTGGCGGTGCCGGGGATCTGCCACAGGCGGAAGAAGCCGAGGACGTGGTCGATGCGGTAGGCGTGGTAGAACTTGTTGGCCTGACGCAGGCGGTCGATCCACCAGCTGTAGCCGTCGCGCTGCAGTGCCGGCCAGTTGTAGACGGGGAAGCCCCAGTTTTGGCCTTCGCGGGAGAACATGTCGGGCGGTGCGCCGGCGCGCTCGCGCATGTCGAAGTAGTCGCGGTGCAGCCAGACGTCCACGCTGTCTTCGCCCATCAGAATCGGGATGTCGCCTTTGAGATAGACGCCCAGTTCCTCCATCGCCTGCGTGACGCGCATCAATTGGTCTTCCAGCAGGTACTGCACCCACGCGTAGAAGCGAGCGGCATCGGGGTTATCCGACCAAACCGTCCCGACAGCTGCAGAAGCAGACCCTTGCTGGTCGGGCCAATCGAGCCAGCGCGTCTGGTCGTATCGATCCTTGAGGACGCGAAACGCTGCGTACGGATGCACCCACGGGTTTGCACCGATCCACGCGTCAAGGTCCTCAGCCGTTTCAGACGGCAATCCATCGGCGTAGATCTGCTGCAAAATATTCAGCTTGACATCCAGCACCTCGTGGTAAGCGAGGCGCTCGTGGGCCTCGAATTGACGGCGAGCGGCATCAACCTCTTCGCGATACGCTTCGACGCCCGGGACGGCATACAGGCGTAGGTAGATGGGATGCAGTGCGAAGGCGCTCAGCGCTGAGTAAGGCTCGTTGTTGTGCCCCGTGTCGTTGATGGGTAGGATCTGGATGACGTCTAGCCCCACCTTCGCGCACCACTGCGCCAGGGCGAGCAGGTCGTCGAACTCGCCCACGCCCACGCTCGTCTCCGAGCGCAAGGACGTGACGGGGACCATCACTCCCGCCCTCTTCTTATCGATTGAAAATGCCTTCACTGCGCGTCTGCCCTGGCTAATTCGCTATATTTGTGCTTGTAAAACCGCTCTGCACATGCAAAATACGGCGGTTTTGTCCGGTTCTGACGTATACTGGTAGCCCTTCCACCATGTCGGTGGTCCATCTTGCGGTAATTTTCGCCGAATCGCCACAGCTTCTCTGCGAGACCGGGCCTCTGGTATGAATCGCAGGCGAAGGCCGACGCGTTTGTTGCCGTCTGTCCCCAAATTTTCGAGTGCCGTTGACGTCAACTGCCCTACGCACCACGCTCTGCCAACCAGGAACGGTGCTGCTGGATGCCGCCGAGGCACACAGGCCCGAGGAGCGTCAGTCGCTGCTGTTTGCGAACCCCGTTGAGGTGCTCGCTGCCACGACGCCTCAGCAGGTACGGGGTGTGCTCGCGCGCATCGACGAGGCGGTTACCCGGGGCTATTACGTAGCGGGGTGTATGAGCTACGAGGCCGCGCCTGCCTGGGAGCCGTCCCTGCCCTCGCATCCATCCGATGCCCCGTTGTGCTGGTTTGGGATCTACGAGCAGCCGATGCCGCTCTCCGATGATTGCCTGCGTGCTACGCTCCATCCACAGCGCCGCGTTCACCTGGAGGCCGCACCCACATTCGGCCTGGATCGACGAGACTATGACGCGCCGATCCAGGCGATCAAGTCGCTGATTCACGAGGGCGACGTCTACCAGATCAATTTCACCGATGCCCTGACGTTAGCGTTTTCGGGCGAGGCGCTCGACGTGTACGCCGCGTTGCGGCAGCAGCAGGGCGTCCCGTTTGGGGCGTGGCTCAACGTGGGCAGCCAGCAGATCCTCAGCTTCTCGCCCGAGCTGTTCTTCGCTCGCGCAGGTCGGCGCCTGTGGACGCGGCCCATGAAGGGCACCATCCACCGTGGCGCCACGCCCTCAGCCGATGCCGACTTGGCAGACCAGCTTCGCTCGGACGCCAAGTCGCAGGCGGAAAACCTGATGATCGTGGATCTGCTGCGCAACGACCTCTCCGTAGTCTGCGCGCCCGGCAGCGTGCGCGTCCCGGCTTTGTTCGAGGTGGAGGCCTATCGCACTTTGCACCAGATGACCTCAACGGTGGAAGGCCAACTGGTAGACGAGGCCACCTATGCCGACATCTTTGCCGCGCTCTTCCCCTGCGGCTCGGTCACGGGCGCCCCCAAGCTGCGTGCGATGCAGCACATCCATGCGCTAGAGCGGCAGGCACGCGGCGTGTACTGCGGCACCATCGGCTACATCGCACCGGATGATCGGGCTGTGTTCAACGTGGCCATCCGCACCCTCACCGTGCAGGATCAGCAGGCGCGGATGGGGGTGGGTAGCGGGATCGTGTGGGACTCTGACTCCCGTGCCGAATACGACGAGTGCCTGCTCAAGGCCGCGTTCGTCAGCCGTGCCCTCGCCCCTCAGCTGCCACCGGGCACAGGCCTGATCGAGACGATGCGCGTGGCGGACGGGCACATCGCCCTGCTCGACCTACACCTCGAGCGCCTCAATCGCTCGGCCCTCGCCCTCGGCTTTGCCTTCGACCGCGCCGCTGCAACCGATGGCATCGCACAGCAGCTCGGCGCGCGAGGGGACGCGGTGTACGTGCTGCGGCTGGTGCTCCATCGCGATGGTCACCTCACGTTTAGCACACGCGAGGCGGCGTCGTTCGATGGGCCGTTGCAGGTGCTGCTCGTCGAGGCTGACCTCGACCCAAACGATCTGCGCCTCCTCTACAAAACGACCGCACGAGACGCGTATAGCGCGGCCTACGAGCGCGCTCGGGAGGCGGGATGCGACGAAGCCCTCCTGGTCAACCGTGCGGGGTACGTGACGGAGGGATCGCGCAGCAACCTCTTCGTGCGCTTCGGCGAGGTGTGGCACACGCCCCCCACCTCGCTCGGCCTCTTGGGTGGCGTCTTCCGCCAGCACTGGCTCGACGCAGACCCGAACGTGGTGGAGCAGGCCATCCATCGCCACGACCTGCCCCGCGCCGACGACATCGTGCTGACCAATGCCGTCTGGGGCCGCGTGCCGTGCGTTGTCACTGCAGGCGTGGCGGCGCTGGAGGTCATGGAGCACGCGTACCGCGCTTGTTGAGATCTTTCGACGCTGTCGCCGTCCGATTCGACAGCGCTCGTGTTTCGTCGTACCATAGTTCTGCTCGCATCTGCCTACCGATCACCTGTACCCGATGGCTGACCTTCGCCTTGATCTTTCCTCGTACCGTGTACCCGCGGACGGCTCGTTCCGCCTCGCCGCTGTCCCCACCGACGTAGATGGTGGCCTCGACAAAGAGGAGGCCAAAGACCAGACGAAGGCCAACATCGAGGCGTCGGCCGAACTGCAAGAGCGCCTGTGGGCCGAGGATCAGCAATCGCTGCTGCTGGTCATCCAGGCGATGGACACCGGCGGCAAAGACAGCCTTATCCGCAACGTGACGCGCGGCCTCAATCCGCAAGGCGTGACCGTGACCAGCTTCAAGGCGCCCACGAAGGAAGAGCTGGCGCACGATTTCTTGTGGCGCATCCACGCCCACACGCCGGCCAAGGGCGAGATCGCCATCTTCAACCGCTCGCACTACGAGGATGTGATGATCGTGAAGGTGCACGGCTGGGCACCGCCCGACGTGCTCGAACGTCGCTACGACCGCATCAACGGCTTCGAGGAGCTGCTGGCCGACAGCGGTACGAAGGTCGTGAAGGTCTACTTGAACATCAGCAAGGACTACCAGCAAGAACGGCTGCAGCGGCGCCTCCGTCGGCCCGACAAGCATTGGAAGTTCAACCCCGCCGACCTGGACGAGCGCAAGCTGTGGGACGATTACATGGTAGTCATCGAGGAGGCGATGAACCGCTGCTCTACCGAGGCTGCACCGTGGTACGTGGTACCCGCCCAGACGCGATGGTACCGCGACCTGCTCGTCAGCCAGCTCATACTCGACACCCTCCGCGCCATGAACCCGCAGTTCCCCGAGCCGAACTTCGACATCAG
>JBCCMF010000063.1:0-18121 GCA_039026435.1 Bacteroidota bacterium | reverse complement strand
CGCAGAACTACCCGAACCCGTTCAACCCCAGCACCAACATCGGCTTCACGGTGCCGCAAGCCTCGCCTGTCAGCCTGGTTGTCTACGACCTGCTGGGCCGCCCTGTGCAGACGCTCGTGGACGGCACGGTTGCGGCGGGCGCACATGAGGTTGTCTTCGAGGCCGGGAATCTGCCTAGCGGCACCTACGTCTACCGGCTCCAGGCAGGTGGCCAGACCCTCACGCGCACGCTGGTGCTCATGAAGTAGCCCGACCGTTTACCCAACGCTTCACCCATCGCGCCCTCGTCAGAGTCCATCTTTGGCGGGGGCGCTTGGCGTTGTAGCCTGAGCATGTCGCGCTATGCCACTACCTCCACGTACGTGGATTGCACCGTGGGTGTTGGAACGGGCATGCCTTCTAATTGAAGTCCCTCCACGTGGAAAGCGATGGCCTCTCGCATATTGCGCTCAATGTCAGCCCGAGTTGCCCCTGTGGACACGCAGCCAGGCAAATCCGGCGAGTACGCCGAGAACCCTGTCGCCGTCGGTTCGATGATGACGAGATATTTCATAGCTTGATGGTAGCTTGTTTAGCGATGCTGCGCAGGGTGCCGATGGCAAGGTCGTCGCCAGGCTTGCCAGGTACCGTGACGAGGCCTGGTTTGATAGGGTGTTTGAACTGTCGGTGGCTTCCTCGGGTCCGCACGAGCACCCAGCCGTCACGGCGTAGCGCCTTGAGGACATCTCGTACTTTCATAGCACCCTCGTAGTCATCGTCGTGCCCCTCATGCTGTCACTTTTCCAAGGCTGATATGACCTCTATCGAATGCGACGATAGGAATACACGCTACGGATATGCGCATGGAAGTAGCGTCCGTGCGAACTGGCGTGCATCAGACCTGTGTAGACGGAAGCAGGCACGCCGCTGTAGGCATAAACCGAGCCGCTGTTGAATCCGATTTCCAACGTTTGTGTAGAGGCATCGTAGCCTACCGAGGCCAGATTGGAGGAAGATACAGGAGTACGTTTCATGACGAACTGCCAATACTAGGACTAATGCGATTATAGGCTATGATACAGCAAATATCTGCATTGTGCACTCTAAATACATCATATCGAAGCAGAAATATGCCATGCCGCACCCAAGACCTCCGCTTTTCCCCCGCAACGCGCTGGCTGTGATCTGGCTGTGAACTACGTGGGATGCGGGTGTAATGTGTACCACAGATATTACCCTGGCTCTCGTCACGCAGGAGCGGGTTTGTGTCGCATGCTGCGCTCGCGCTGCTCCTGCGTGCTGTACTTCACCGCTTGCTGCCTTGACCCTATGCCTCGACTTCGCTACCCCTTGCTCGGCCTTGTGCTGAGCCTTCTTCTGCTGCCCCTTCCCTTGCGTGCCCAGACCACGGCACGCGCCAACCTCAACGCCGTTAACGAAACCGTCCAGGCCGACTTCCCCGATGCGGTCTTGCTCGGCATGGCCGCCACCCGCGTGGAGCCCAACGGCGAGGCGCCCGCCTGGCTCTACCTCTATGCCGTGGGCGACGGCACCTTCGTCGGCGTCTTCCGTGCCGATAACCTCATCTTCAGCCAAGCCGTGAGCTTGGACGGGCTGGGCCTTGCCAGCGAACTGTTCGATATCAACACGGGCGACCTCGGCGAACTGGCCGACATGCTCCCGCTACTGCCCATCGAAGGCGACTGGCGCGACAGCGATGGTGCACTCGACGCTGTCGACAACGCGGGCGGCGACGCGTTCCGCGATGAACAGCCCAACATCTGGACGTCGATGCTACTGCTGGACTTGCCTGCGCAGTTGCTCTTGGGCATGGACCTGCCCGGCCTGGACGAACTCGGCCCTTACTGGCTGACGGCCCAGACCGCGCTCCCTTCGTTCCAGACCAAGCTGTACGTCACCGAAGACCAAAGCGGCCTCACCCTCACCTTCGATGCGCAGCGCGCCGGGGTCGTGCCGACCAACCTCGCCGACGAGGTGGAGGACTTCGCCAGCGATGCCGTCTTGCTCACCATCAACACCGTCCTGCCCGACCTGTCGCAGGCGGGCACCTCGCTGCTATGGCAGTACACGTACTACTCGGCACAGCGCGACCGGGCGCGGGCGTTCATGCTCGGCCCCGGCGATCAGGTCGTGGCGCGGATGGATGCCGAGACGCCGGACGATCCCGTCGCGCTGCCCACGAACCACGTGACCGCCGATGAAGCGTGGGCCGCCGTCGGCTTCAGGCCCGATGGCGCCGATGCCGGGCCGTTTGTACAGGCGCGCCTCCACACGCTCGACGGCGAACCCACGTGGACGTTCGACGTGTTCGGGCTGGACACCACCACGGGCCTAGACACACAAACCTTCCACGTCAACGCCACCACGGGCCTGCCCATTCGCACCTCGACCGATGCCGAGACGCTGCCCACCGAGATTACGCTGGCAGCCAACTACCCGAACCCGTTCAACCCGAGCACCACGATTGGCTTCAGCCTGCCACAGACGGCGCCTGTGAACTTGGTGGTGTACGACATGCTGGGCCGCCCCGTACAGACCCTAGTGGACGGCATGGTCAACGCCGGGAGTCATCAGGTCACCTTCGAGGCCGGGAGTCTGCCCAGCGGCACCTACCTCTACCGCCTCGACGCGGGCGGCGAAACCTTCACGCGCCTGCTGACGCTGCTCAAGTAGCGGCAGGTCAGCGCGGCACCTCTACCGCCTCGGCGATGCGACGGATGGCATCGTCGGGGCGTTGGCCTTCCATCTCCTGCTCGGGCGTGAGCATGATCCGGTGGCGCAAGACGGGGGCCAGCAGGTGCTGCACATCCTCCGGCTGCACGAAGTCTCGCCCGTTCAGCGCGGCCTGTGCCCGGCTCGTGGCCAGGAGCGCGATAGATGCACGCGGCGAGGCGCCCAGGCTCAGCATGGGGTGGTCGCGCGTTTGCGCCACGAGCGACACGATGTACTGCAACACGTTGGGCTCTACATGCACGCCCGCCACAGCCGCACGCGCCTGGGCAATGTGCTCGGCAGTGACCACCGCTTCGATATCACCCAAATCGTCGGCGGTTTGGCCCGCGTGGTAGCGCGTCAGCATCTCGACCTCCTCGGCAGAGGCCGGATAGTTCACTTCAACCTTCACCAGGAAGCGGTCGAGTTGGGCTTCGGGCAGGCGGTACGTGCCTTCGTGCTCCAGCGGGTTCTGCGTAGCCAGCACCAGAAACGGCTCGTCCATCGGGTAGCGGGTGCCGTCGAACGTGACCTGACGCTCCTCCATCACCTCAAACAACGCCGACTGCGTCTTGGCCGGAGCGCGGTTCACCTCATCGATCAGCACGAGGTTTGAGAAGACCGGGCCAGGCTTGAACGTGAACTCGGCCTCTTTCGGGTTGAACACCGACGTGCCGAGGATGTCCGACGGCATCAGGTCGGGCGTGAACTGGATGCGGCTGAAGCCCACATCAACGCTCCGCGCCAACAGCTTGGCCGAGAGCGTCTTGGCCACGCCGGGCACGCCTTCGATGAGCACATGGCCGTCGGCCAGCAAGCTGAGGATGAGCAGGTCGATGAAGGTGCGCTGCCCGATCACGCGCTTGCCAATTTCGGTGCGGATGCGGGCGGCCATATCGACGATGGCGCTGAGGTCTACGCGGCTTTCGTACATCAGGAGATAGCGTTGGGCGGCTGACTGGCGCAGAAGATAGCGCGTTTGGCTGGCGCATGCTGTCCTCGTCTCGCTTTGTCTCCATCGCGGCGTCATCATGCCGCAGCAAAGCGAGCATATGGTCGCGCTTGTGGATGCAAATTTCAGCTATCTAAAGCCTTACAAAAAGCGTTACAATACTGTCATATCGACACACCTTTTTGTACGACAAAGCACGCGTTTACGCGTGGGAAAATGCCCCAACAACGAGTCAAAAAGTGCGATCTCATTGAGTTCAGCGCCTTATGTCCTTAGCCTCTCGTTGCCTAAACGCCTTCACTCGGTCTGCCCAACAATCCAAAGGTAGCCTTACAAAAAATCGCATTTTCCTGCTGCCTTGTGCGGTATTGCCTGTCGCCTTCATCCCACGACTCGGCCTCTCATCACCCTGTGATATACCAGCATGCACGCGCATCAACACGCGGCCTTCCACCGTGAAGCGGCCACACGCGTTACCTCGCCGGAACGTGTCGCTGCCCTCATGGCCACCAAGCTGCTCGATACCCCGCCCGAGACCGCGTTCGACCGCGTGACCCGGCTGGTTGCTCGTCTCCTGAAGGTCCCCGTCTCGCTGGTATCGCTGGTGGACCACGACCGGCAGTTTTTCAAGAGCGTCTATGGCGTGCCTGCGCCGTGGGCACGGCTGCGGGAGACGCCACTCACCCACTCGTTTTGCCAGCATGTGGTACAGGCCAATGCGCCGCTGACTGTGGATGATGCACGCGAACACCCGCTGGTGCACGCCAACCTGGCGGTCTCCGACTTCAACATCGTTGCTTACCTGGGGGTGCCCATCCACACGCCTGACGGGCATCCCCTCGGAACGCTCTGCGCCATCGACCACCAGCCACGTGCATGGTCGCCGCATGACCACGCCACACTGCAGGACCTGGCGGAGTTCATCATGACGGAGCTCGACTTGCGGCACACGGCCCAAGCCTTCCAAAGGCAAAAGGCCGCGTTCAAGGCGCAGCGCGAGGCGTTGCAGCGGAAGCAAGACCTCGTCAACCACTTCGCGCAGCTTGCATCGCACGACCTCCAAGAGCCACTTCGCACGGTGACCAGCTTCTCGCAGGTGCTCAAGCAGCGGCACGGCGAGGCCTTGGGTGAAGAGGGCCAAGAGCTTCTCGGGTTTATGCTTGACGGCACGGCCCACATGCGCGACCTGTTGCACGGCTTGCGTGCGCTTCATGACGTCGAGAAACGGCCGCTCGAACCGCATCGCGTCGATCCCAACGTCGTCCTGGGCGAGGTCTTCCGCGCACTCGCCGAGAACCAACCGCTGCCTCAACACGCCCTGACGCTCTCGCCACTCCCTGTCGTGTGGGCAGAATCTGGGTTGATGTTCGACCTCCTCTATGAGCTGATCGACAACTGCTTCAAGTTTGCGGGCACCGAGCCGCTTCGCCTCAGCATTCAGGCTAAGATTGTGCAGGGGCGCGTCCGCTTCGTGATTTCCGACAACGGCATCGGCATCGACCCGGCGTACGGCACCCGCATCTTTGAGCTCTTTCGCCGCCTGCACACCCGCGCCTGCTACCCCGGCATGGGTGTAGGCCTCGCCGTTTGCAAACACATCGTGGAGCGGTTTGGCGGGCGGATCTGGGCAAGCCCCAATGCCCGTAGTGGGCTGACCGTGTCCTTCGAACTGCCGCAACAGCCGCCGCTCACGTAGGTCCGCTCACGGCAGGACCCGCGTGCCTGCTTCGTCTCGGGCGAGGTCGCCCGGGGCAAGGATGCGCACTTCGGGGATGCCGCTGTCGAGGGCGCGAAAGGCCACCGTGAGCTTGGGGCGCATGCCGCCTGCGATCCACCCCTCGGCTACGCCCGCCTCGAACTGCGCGCGCGTGCAGGTGGCCAGGTGGGAAGCCGGATCATCGGCATGGCGACGCACGCCGCCCGAATCGGTGACGAGGCCGAACGCCGACGCTTGCACCGCTTCGGCGATCACGCACGCGATGGTGTCGGCGTTGACGTTGTAGACTTGGCCCGAGGCGTCCATGCCCAGCGAGGCCACGACGGGCAGGTAGCCGCCCGCCAGCAGATGCCGCAGGTAGGCGGGATCGACCTGCGCTACGTCGCCGACCCAGCCAAAGTCGATGGTCTCGCCATCCACGGTCCAGGGCGGACGCTTGGTGACCTGCGCGGTGGCGGCATCCAGCGCCGAGGTGCCTACGGCGGGCAGCCCAGTGGCCTGCGCCTGCGCCACCAGCGCCGTGTTGACCTGGCCACGCAGCACCCAGGTCACAACGTCGAGGTCCAGGTCGGTGGTGACGCGGCGGCCGTGCACCATGCGCGGCGTGTGGCCCAGCCGATGCGCAAGCGCGGTCGCTTGCGGACCGCCGCCGTGGACGACGACCACATCGGTGTGCGGCCGCAGCTTGGTCACGCTGGCCCAGAGCGGTGCGAGCGCGCCGGCATCCGCCACCAGCGCCCCGCCGATCTTCAACACCAAGCACGGTCGAGCGCTCATGGCAGAGACCAGATATGCTCGAGGATGGCTTTCTGCGCGTGCAGCCGGAACTCGGCCTGGAGCAGATGCTGGGCGTGCGGGCCGTCGAGCACGGCATCGGCCACGACTACGCCGCGCCGGACGGGCAGGCAGTGCATGAATGGGGCGCTCTTGGTCTGGGCCATCAGCTTTTCCGAGATCGTCCAGCCAGCATGCGCGGCTCGTGCTTGGGCTTCGGCCTCGGGGTCGGTGTAGCGCGCCCGCCCACCCCAGGCTTTGGCATAGACTACGTGAGCGCCGTCGCACGCAGCAGCCTGATCGTTGGTCTCTTGAACCGTGGTGCCGTGCTGCGCCGCGTACTGCCGCGCCTGCGCCATCACGTCATCATCCAGGCCAAACCCATCGGGCCGCGCCACCGTCACATTCATCCCCAGCCGGGCCGCCATGAGCAGCGCCGAGTTGGGCACGGCCATCGGCAGCGGCTTGGGGTGCGGCGCCCAGCTGAGCACGAATCTCCGTCCTTGCACGTGCTTCCGTGCGGCGTCAAGTGAGGCATCGGCGTCGAGGAGCGTCAGGATGGTGGCCGCGTCGGCGAGGGCTTGGCACGGGTGGTAGAACGCCGACTCCAAGTTGACCACGGGCACACTGGCGGCATCGGTGAAGGTGTGCAGCAGCGCCTCGTCGCGGTCGCGGGCATAATCCGTCCCCGAGGCGAAGACGCGGACGCCCAGCGCATCGTAGTAACGGGAGAGCACGCCCACGGCCTCGCGGATGTGTTCGGCCGCACCGCCGTCCATCACCACATCGGGCGCCCACTCGAAGCCCCAGGTGCCCTGCCCGATGTTGAGCGTGGTCACGTGCGCCCCGAGGTGCGCGCCCGCCAGCTCCATCGAGGTTCGTGTGCGGAGCGATGCGTTAAAAAACAGCAAGCCCAAGCTGCGATGGGCCGCCGCCGACGTCCAGGCACGCACGCGATGGTGGTGTCGCGCACGGTCGATGCACGCCCACCAGTCGTCGTCGGGTTTGAGGTGCCAGTCGAGCAGATGGGGCATACGCAGGCTCGGTTTTGTGCGCGGAAGAGGTTGCGCAACATCGCGGCTGGCAGCGCGCCGATCAAGCGAAGAAGCGCCGAAAGCACAACCTCCGCCCCCAGACGAGCCAGGAGCGGAGGTTTCATGCCATGATGAATCAGTGCGGATGGGATGCGCTAGTTGCCCCCGCCAGAATAGCCACCGGAGTACCCACCTGAGCCTGAGCCGGGAAGACTAGACCCCGTAGTTGGATCAACAGGGATGTTTCCGCCTGCACTGGGACCCGGGGTGACGGACTTCTTGAGCTTGATGCCTTTCATGAAGTCGGGGTTGACGCGGAAGTTGGTCGGCTTGGGCTGGCTGGTCTGGTCGAAGCTGACCACCCATGCGCTCTGGCTGAACGAGGGCATCACCACCGCCAGGCGCCCGAGGGCCTCGGTGCTGAAGAGTACGTTGGCCTCGTTGCGCATCTCGTAGCTGAGGTAGCCGGGCGGGATCATGTCGGCCACGAGCGCTTCGGCATTCTCGATGCCGATGTCCACGGCGATGAGCACATCGTTGAAGTCACGGTCGCCACCACCCCACAAGTCTTCAAAACCAACGATGAGGTATGGGCTATTCTCGAGGATGAAACCCACCACGTGGTTGATGCCATCGGGGTTGGCGTTCAGGTCAGCCCAGTAGGTGGCGTTGTACGGCTTGTTGTAGCCATTCGAGATGACGAAGAAGTCGAGCGTGGTCCCGGCCGACATGGTGCCCAGGTTTACGAAATCGCCCGGCACGAGCGGGCTGTTCATCGACGTGTTCGGGAAGAGCAAGCGAGCACCCGGATCGTTCTCGATGTCAGGACGAGGACCGTTGGTTGTGAAACCCGTCGTGTTCTTGTAGCCAGCGCCTTCGCCCACGAAGTAGACGCGCGGGTTGGCGGGGTAGGTCAACTTGAGCTTGGTGGCGTCGAGCGGGTAGAGCGTGTCGTCGATGTTGCAGCTCTCGCACAGCTTCTCCTTCAGGAAGGCCGTGATGCCAGGCAGGTGATCATCGGAAAACGTGGTGGCTTCCGCATCCGAGGACTTGGCCTTCACCTTCTCGACGATCGGGATGTCGCGCGGCAGGAAGCTGGCCTGCGTCGTTTTCTCCACGCCTGGCCCACGGTTCAGCGTAGAGGCCATCGCCTCCAGGTTGGTAGCCTCAGTGATACAGGCACCCACGGTGGCGCCCATCCCGATGTACGTGTTGAGTGCGGCGGCATCCACTTCGATGCTGGTAGGGGTACCGTTTTGCGTGTGGCACACCATGACTTTACCCGAGCCCAGATTGGTGGCGCCCATCGCCTGCAAACCCGCTACCTCAGCGGGGTAGTAGAACGCCACGTCGCGCAAGTCCGTGTCGAGTTCATACACCTGTGTGGACGTGGACGTATTCGGATTGATGCGGTACCAGTCTTTTTTGTCGAAGGCATAGAGGAAGCCGTCGGGGTGTGCCGCCAAAGCGTGGAACCCGTTCGTAGCCTCATTCACCTTCAGCACCTTGGCCGGGTTGCCATACGGGAAGGTGTCAAACCGCCAGATCTCCTTGCCACGCGCAATGTACACCAAGCCATCGGAGCCCAGCGTGGCCGCCTGCGACCTGAAGTTGCTCACGTTGGTCGTATACGTGTTCACCGTGGCCATCGTGTTGTTCGTGAGGTCAATCTTAGAGATCTCCTGCGACTTGTTGTGGATGGCGTAGAGCGTATTCGACACAAACACCAGCCCCATGATCTTGTGATCGCCGCTCACGTTGGCGTTGAACAAGAAGTCGGCCTGCACGGTGGTCGCGGGGTTCTTGTCCAGCGTGCTCGGCTCAATCTTGTAGACGTTGCCGTTGCTGTTGGCGTTGACGAAGTAGATGGTGCCGTTGGGCGCGATGGTGAAGGCCTCGGGCACAAGCTGGCTTTCGTTGATGCCATCTACAACGCCTTCCACGTTGACCACAGCTTCGGTCTCGGTGAAGGTGTAGTAGCGCAGATCGTCGGTGCCGTTGTCGATGGCCCAGGCGCTGTAAGGCGGGAATTTGGCGGTCCCAAACGGGATGGATACCATGAAATGCCCCGAGGTATGGTCTACCAGCAGGGCGCCATAGATGCGTGCCTTATCGTTCAGGGCCACCTTCATGGTGCCCTCGCCACGCGCTATGATAAGGCCGTGCCACTCGAAGTCGTCATCGGCCACCAGGTTGCCTTCTACCAGCAGGACGCCGTGACCGCCGGAGATGCCCTTGAAGGTCGCATCGCCTTTCACGTGCGTGATCTGCGGATTGTAGAGGCTGCCAATCTCGGTGCCTGTGGGAAACGTTTGAGCCGCGTCGTGCACGATGGTGGCCAGCGGCTGTGCTTCATCCCACAGGACCTGCGGGTCGAGCGTCAGGTTGCCCGTCACGATATCGTTCTGATCGACCTGGCCTCGGATAAGCCCCACGTTTGATCCCGCGACAGACGTCAGCGTCTGCTGGATCTTGGGCGCCTTGGTCCACAACGCGTTGGCGGTGCTGCCACGGCCGTTGCCCTCTTGGACGGTCGTCGCGCGCCACGGCGCAGGGGTGTCGCGGCCAGTGATGAGCCAGTTCGCGCCTTGCAGCGTGACCACGGCCGAGTCCGCATTAATCATCACTGCAGCGGGCGTCTTAGCTAGGCGCATCAGCGTCTTCGAGATCCTGAACTCGCCGCGCTCATACGCGCCGTCGGAGGCAATTTGAACAGGCCCGGTGGCAGGCCCGGTGACGTCAACGTTGAAGGCACCCTTGTTGAATTCGGTGTCGCCGTAGCCATCACGCCACGTGGAGAAGTTACGCTCGGCCTTGCTGATCGCGATGTTGAGCGCGGACTCGGAGATGCGGCTGGCGAGGACTTCCTCGGTGTACTCAGACTGGGCGTCTTGTGCCTCGGTGGATGAGGTCTGGACGCTAACGGTGAAGTAGGTGGTCGTCAGCACCAGCAGGGCGACGGCCATCATTGATGTCTTTCCCATGATTCACGCACGGTTGAATGGAAAACTCTGGTGTCGGCGTGGGGTGTGGGTCAGACGCTGGGGGCCGCGTAACGATGGGAGATGCGGGTGGGACCAGGGTCACTATTCTCGGGCATCAAGGATCGTTCCAACCCACTTCACGGTGGGTCATTTTCACCGAAACGGATGTTGGCTTCACCGAATTGGGCGATTTCGGGCGAAAAACGCTGTGGGTTCGGCCAAAACCAGCGGGGTTCGGCCAGCGGCAACCCTATTGTCTCAGTCTGAGTATCGGCGCGAGGCTGCTGAAATTAAGGCTCGCGTGCCGTCTGCAGCCCGGCGCGGCGACCTCCTACCCAGGCGTGGTTCGTTTCTACCGACTGGCCGTTTTCAGCACGGCATCGAAGGCGGGCTTGGGCTGATGGGCGCGGTCGAAGAGGAGCGGGTACGACGTGCGCCCTTCGATGGGCCAGCCGTTGAGCCACGAGTCGCCATCGGAGACGCCCCAGAACGTGACGCGGCTGATGTCGTCTTTGTGGGCCATGAAGACGTCGAACAGATCGGCATAGCGCTGGGCCAAGGCGGCCTGCACCGAGTCGGGCAGGCCCGCGGTGTACGGATTGTTGCCCTCGCGCATGGCGGCGCGCTGGTTCACGTCGGCGCCCCACACCGACGACGGGCGCGGCAGCACGGCGATGTCGAGCTCGGTGATCATCACGTCCACGCCGAGCGCCGCAAACGCCTCGATCGTCGCCGACTGCGCCTCCACCGATGGCGAGTTGGCGTCGAGCATGTGGTGCGCCTGCGTGCCGACGCCGTCCACGCGTACCCCGGCATCCAGCAGGCCTTGCACCAGCCGCACCGCGCCGTCGCGCTTGGCGGCGTTCTCCAGCGAGTAGTCGTTGTAGTACAGCTCGGCGTCGGGGTCGGCGGCGTGCGCGAATTCGAAGGCCATCGCCAGGTACTCGTCGCCGATGATGCGCTGCCACGGCGTCTCGCGCATGGTGCCGTCGTCGTTGAGGGCTTCGTTGACCACGTCCCACCCGTCCACGCGGCCCTTGTAGCGGGTCACCATCGTGGTGACGTGGTTGCGCATCTGGGCGATGAGCGTGTCGCGCGAGGTAGGGTTGCCGTTGCCATCCTCGAAGACCCAGCTGGGCGTCTGGCTGTGCCACACCAGCGTGTGCCCCACGATGAACAGGTCGTTGGCCTCGCCGAAGGCCACGAACTGATCGGCGGCATCGAACGTGAAGACGCCGGGCTCGGGCTGCACGCGCTCCCACTTCATCACGTTCTCTGGCGTGATCGTGTTGAACTGCGCCTTGACGAGCTCGGCGCCATCGGTGTCGCGCTCGAAGAACTGATCGCTGTTGAGCGCCGCCCCGACCATAAACGCCTCGGCAAACGCGTCTTTGAGCGCTGGCCTGGTATCGGCCACTGGCTCCGACTCAGCGACACAGCCCGCGAGACCAACGACGAAGAGGAGACTGATGAGGAGACGAGGAGACATGATCGTGAGGGGAAAACGATTGAATTCAGGCATTGAACTTACATGGCTGTCATCCCGAGCGGAGGCCGGAGGCTGCAGTCGAGGGATCTCCCCCGCTGACGCTTTGCAAAACCTCAAGGAGGGAGATCCCTCGGCTCCGCTCGGGATGACAAGATGAAAACATGTGCATTACTCCCTCGCTTGCCGCGCCGCCAGCTCGGCGGTGATCTGGCGGTTGAGCGCTTTGGTGATCGGGTAGAACAGCATGCAGATGGCGCCCAGGGCAAACGGGACGGCGGAGTAGATGCTGGCCGAGAGGCGGATGCCTTGCAGCACCTCGGGCAGCCGCGCCGTGGCGACCTCGTAGCCGTACGCCGCCAAGATCCAGCCCGCGATGGCGCCGCCGAGGCCGAGGCCCGCCTTCAGCGCGACGATGACGCCCGAGTAGACGAAGCCCGTGGCGCGGCGGTGGTTCTTCCACTCCGAGTAGTCGGCGGTGTCGGCGATCATGGCCCAGAGCAGCGGAATCGTGGGGCCGTAGCACAGGTTGGCCAGGATGTTGATCGTGAACATGCCGCCGACGTCCACAGGCGTGAGCCAGTAGAACGCCCCCTGGAAGAGGGCCGTCACGCCCAGGCCGATGGTGAACACCCACTTCTTGCCAAACGCCTCGGCCAGCGGCTTCGCCATCAGCACGCCGAAGATGCTGACGAGCGTGCCCACCATGTTGAACACGCTGAAGCCCACGCCGGAGGGGTCGGCGTCGGGCGTGAGGATGAGGCCGAAGGTGTCGAGGATCGTATAGCCGAACCCGCGCGACGTCGCGCTCGCCTCGTTGGCAATGAGCCCGATGCCGTCGAGGAAGCCGCGCATGGCGTCCACGTCGACGTAGTACGTGAAGTAGTAGTAGTACGAGCTGCCGCGCAACGAGAGCGTGATGAACAGGAAGAGCGTCATGAAGAACATGGCCAGCCATGGCACATTGCTCTTGATGTCGCGCATGTCCTGCTTGAAGTCGGGCTTCTGCTGCTTCGGCGGCTTGATGCGCTCCTTGACGCTGAAGAAGGTGATGACGAAGAAGACGATGGCGATGACCGCGTAGATCGCCACCGTGAGCGACCAGCCCTTGGCATCGTCGCCGCCGCCGAGCTTGGCGACGAGCGGCAGCGTGAGGCCCTGCACCACGAACGCCGCCGCCATCGCCGCGAAGAAGCGGTACGACGACAAGCTGGTGCGCTCGCCCGAGTCGGACGTCATCACGCCCGTCAGCGCAGCGTACGGCACGTTGTTCATCGTGTACGCCATCATCAGCAGCATGTACGTGATGACGGCGTAGGTCAGCTTCGCGTTGCCGTCCAGATCGGGCACGGTGAAGGCCAGCCAGAACAGCACGGCGAACGGGATGGCCGACCACAACAGCCACGGCCTGAACTTGCCGAAGCGCGTGTTCGTGCGGTCGGCGATGTAGCCCATGATGGGGTCGGTGATGGCGTCGCTGAAGCGCACCAGCAGCAGCATCGTCCCCAGCGCCGCCGCGCTGATGCCCATCACATCCGTGTAGAACCCGGCCTGGAAGATGATGAGCAGCTGAAAGACGAAGTTGGCCGATGCATCGCTGAAGCTGTAGCCGATCTTCTCGCGGACGGAGAGCTTGCCTTGGGCCATGTCGGGGTCTCGGTGGAGATGGGTGGGGTCGGGCGCAGCGTTAGGCGACACGGAGGGTGACGCGCTGGAGATCTGCATCGCGCGACGAGCTGCCGACCATGATGTCGAAGTCGCCGGGCTCTACCGCGTACGCCATGTCGATGGTGGTGAACGCCAGCTGGTCCGTGCCGATGGGCAGCGCGACGGTCTGCGTCTCGCCGGGCTCCAGGGTGACGCGCGCGAAGCCCTTCAGCTCTTTGACGGGTCGCGTGACGCTGCTCACCCTGTCGCGGATGTAGAACTGCACCACCTCGGTGCCTGCCCGCTCACCCGTGTTCGTCACGTCCACCCGCACCTGCGTGGCGCCGTCCGTGGCGATGCTGTCGTCGTCAAGGCGGACGTTGGCGTGTACGAACGTGGTGTAGCTGAGCCCGTAGCCGAAGGCGTAGAGCGGCGTCACGTCGTCGAACAGGTAGCCCCGCCGCGCCGAGGGCTTGTGGTTGTAGAACGCAGGCAGGTGCCCGACAGAGCGCGGGAAGGTGATGGGCAGCTTGCCGCTGGGGTTGGCGGTGCCGAAGAGCACATCGGCCACCGCGTGCCCCATCTCCTGCCCGAGCGAGAAGCACTGCACGATGGCGTCCACACGCTCCGCCAGCGGCGCGAGGTTCAGCGGACGCCCGCCAAAGACGAAGGCGACCATCGGCTTGCCCGTCGCCGCCAACGCCTCGACCAATTCAAGCTGTGCACCGACGAGGTCGAGGCTCGTCCGGTCGCCCATGTGCCCACGCGACCACGCCTCACGGGCCGTCTGCTCGTTGCCGCCTAGCGCTAGCACGACCACATCGGCTTGCTCCGCCACCCGCACCGCCTCGGCGATGTAGGCAGCGTCTTGCTCGGGCGTTGGCGTGACGACGGCGTCTTCGTTCCACGACCCACCGATGGTGATGGCGCAGCCCGCGGCGTGCAGGATCGTCGCCCGGTCGCCCACGTGCGCGGTGATGCCCTCCAGCAGGGTAACATCCACAGGCGGCACGCCGCTGTAGCCGCCGAGCATGCTGCGGTTGGCGTTCGGCCCGATCACGGCGATGGTCTGCCCCACATCGGCGTCGAGCGGCAGGATGGCGTTGTTGTTTTCGAGCAGCGTCATGGCCTCGGTGGCGGCCTGCCGCGCCAACGCCCGGTGCGCGTCTCTACCCACGGTGGCTTCAGCGGCATCGGGATCGACATACGGGTCGTCGAACAGCCCGAACCTGAACTTCCAGTACAGCATCGGCCCGACGAGGCCGTCCAGCTCGGCTTCGGTGAGCGTGCCCTCGTTCACCAAGTCGACGAGGTTGAGGTAGCAATCCGCCTCGGGCAGTTCGATGTTGACGCCTGCACGGACGGCAAGGCGAGCGGCTTCCTTGCGGTCGCCAGCGACGTGGTGGCCGTGCGTATCCGGGCGGTCGTGCAGCTCCCAGATCGCGTAGTAGTCCGAGACGACGAAGCCCGTGAAGCCCCACTCGTCGCGCAGTACGGTGCGCAGCAGCCAGCGGCTCGCGTGCGACGGCACGCCGTCGATCTCGTTGTACGACGCCATCACGCTGACGGCGCCCGCCTCTTCGATGGCGCGGCGGAACGGGTACAGGAACGTGTCGCGCAACGCGCGCTCCGAGACGTTGACGGGCGCGCAGTTCATGCCCGCCTCCGGCTGCCCATGCGCCGCGAAGTGCTTCAGCGTGGCCATCACCCGCGTCTTGTCGGCGAAGGCGGCATCGCCTTGGAAGCCACGCACGGCCGCCACGCCCATCGTCGCCACGAGGTGCGGGTCTTCGCCGAACGTCTCCTCCACCCTACCCCAGCGCGGGTCGCGGGCCACATCGACCACGGGCGTCAGCGCTTGGTGCGCGCCGCGCGTGCGCGCCTCCAGCGCCGTCATCGCGTAGAGCTGCTCCACCAGCGCCGGGTTGAACGTGGCAGCGAGCGCAATCGGCTGCGGGAAGCTCGTGCCCCCCACGGCAGCGAGGCCGTGCAGGCACTCTTCGTGGAAGACGACAGGGATGCCCAGTCGCCCCTCCTCGATGAAGAACCGCTGGATGGCGTTGGTCAGCTCCGCCAGTTCGCGCGCCGTGCGCCCGCTCTCGGGATGGTGACCGTCGCTACCCGCATCGCTGGGGCGTCCTACCTGACCGAGGCCGTGCCCGTGGCCAAAAGCAGCACGAGCTTTTTCGAGATCGAACGCGCCGTCTTCATCGACCAGCGTGGTGGCTTTCTGCTGCCACACCCCCATCATTTGGGCCGCTTTTTCTTCGAGCGTCATGCGCGCGAGCAGATCGACGGTGCGCGCAGCAGGTGACAGGGCCGCGTTCTTGTACGGCGCATCAGCGGGGGACCTGTGGGGCGGGGCTTGGCAACGAAGGATGGCGAAAACAAGCGGCCGAATCCGTGGCTTGTCTCAGTGCTAGCGCGTACGCTATGTTCGGGCGTGGGATAATAGGACGTAGTCTATTACCCATCAAGTCATGCCCCTCTGTGCCCGTTCATCGCGCTAGCCCGCTGCCATGTTGTACCGCTTCTCTCTTGCCGTGCTCACGGCCCTACTGCTGCTCGGCGTTTCTGATCGCGCAGCCCTCGCCCAAACCGGGGCCACGTACGATCACCCGACGATCGTGGAAGCCGAATCGGGCGTCCTGGGTAGCGACTTTGCCATCGAAACCGACGGCGACGTGACCTACATCGCGATTCAGACGGACGGCGACGGCGACGCCCCCGGCGACTCTAGCCGCGTGGCCACGTACGAGGTCACCTTTCCAGAAGCACAGATCCACAACCTCTTCGCGCGCGTGCGTGTGGGCCCGGGTGCGAGCAGCGACGACAGCTTCTTCTACGCCAACCGCTTCGGCGAAAAGGACCCAGCAGACGAGGCCGACTGGATCCTCGTGGAACGGCTGCGGCGTGCAGGCTTTACCGAGCTGGGCGACCCCGTCCGCGAAAAGGGCACTGCGGGCAATGGCGTGTGGAAATGGGTTAACCTCTCGCGCAACGACTTTGGAGAAGCCCCGGAAGACTTCAGCGTGCCCTTGCGCCGCCTTACCCGCACGTTCCAGATTGGAGGGCGCGAAGATGGTCTGGAAATCGACAAATTCGCCTTTGTCAACCCGAGCCTGTTCTACACCGTCGAAGACCTGGATGCGGGCAACGCCGGGCGGCTGCGGCTGGCGGGTAATACACCGCTGGCCCTCGGCTTCGACAAGTTTCTCGGCAACATCTATAGCAGTGCCCAGACCCCCGACTTTACGACGTACTGGAATCAAGTCACGCCCGAGAATGCGGGCAAGTGGGGCAGCGTGGAGCGTTCGCGCGATGTCATGGACTGGGGCAACCTAGACGCGGCGTATGCTCTAGCGAAAGACAACGGCCTGCCCTTCCGCTTTCACGTGCTCGTCTGGGGCAACCAGCAGCCGAGCTGGATCGAGTCACTCCCCGTGGATCAGCAGTTGGAGGAGATCGAAGAGTGGTTTCAGGCCGTGGCCGAGCGCTACCCCGACATCGACTACGTGGAGGTCGTCAATGAGCCGCTCCACGACCCGCCAAACCAAGCAGGCAGCGGCGGCGGCAACTACATCAACGCGCTCGGCGGCACGGGCAGTACGGGCTGGGACTGGGTGCTCACCTCGTTTCGGATGGCGCGCACCTTCTTCCCCAACGCCAAGCTGCTCATCAACGACTTCAACATCGTCAACAACGCCGGCAACGTCAGCACCTATCTGGAGATCATCAACCTGCTGCAAGCCGAGAATTTGATCGACGGCATCGGTGCGCAGGCGCATGCCTTCTCTACCCGCGGCTCGGCGCAGGCTATGATTGACAACCTGGATCGGCTGGCCGAGACGGGCCTGCCCATTCAGATCACCGAGCTCGACATCGACGGGGGAACGGATCAGGTGCAGCTCACCGACTACCAGCGCATCTTCCCTGCCTTGTGGGAGCACCCGGCGGTGGAAGGCATCACCCTCTGGGGCTGGCGACCGGGCTTGTGGCGCAACAGCCAACGCGCCTTCATCATCGATGAGAGCGGCGCCGAGCGCCCCGCGCTGCAATGGCTGGCGTCTTACCTCGCCACACAGGTGACCTCGACCGAAAACCCCACTGATCTGCCGCACGCGCTCCGCCTGCACGGCGCGTACCCAAACCCGTTCAATCAGACGGCCACCATCGCCTACGAGTTGGCCAAAACCAGCCCTGTCACCATAGCGATCTACGATGTGCTGGGGCGGCACGTGCAGACGCTGACCGACGCCGTTCAGCCTACCGGCAGCCACACAGCCATCTTTGAGGGCAGCCAACTCCCCGCAGGCCTGTACCTGTGCCGCATCACCGCAGGCGCACGCCAGCAGACGGTTACGTTAACGCTCATCCGCTGAGGGACGTGCCACAGCAGGGGCACGCTCGGACGGGCTGGGACGGCGCCGCCGGTCCGTGCGACCGCGAAGGGGCTCGTTCTCAGGCAGCCACCGCATTGGGAGGCCGTGCGCGGTGTGGACGGGGCGGAGTAGGCGGCCCCTGTCCAGCAGATCATCGAGCGCTTGGCACAGCTCAAGGCCGTCTGAGGGCACCGCGGCATCAAGGCACGACCCGTCTATGCGGCCGTGGTAGCAGATGCGCCGCTCGGCGTCGGCGATGAGCACATCGGGCACCACCTTCACGTCGCAGGCGCGGGCAAGCTGCTGCTGCGCGTCGAAGAGGTACGGGAACGGGTAGACGCGGCGGGTCGCGTTTTCCTCCATCATGGCAAAGCAACGCTTGGCATTCACCGTCACGTCGAACGCATTGATGGCGAGGAAGCGCACACCTTGG
>JBCCMF010000062.1:0-18230 GCA_039026435.1 Bacteroidota bacterium | reverse complement strand
GCTTCCTCTACATCGCCTTGGGCGATGGGGGTTCGGGCGGCGACCCCATCGAGGCGGGCGAAGACCCCACGACGCTCCTGGGCGCGCTGCTGCGCATCGACGTAGACGGCGCGGCACCCTACGCTATCCCCGAAGACAATCCGTTTGCAGGCAACCAGCAGGGCGCGCGCGAGGAGATCTGGGCCTACGGCCTCCGCAACCCGTGGCGGTTCAGCTTCGACCCCGCAACCGAGCGGTTGTGGCTAGCGGATGTGGGGCAGAACGCATACGAAGAGGTCAACGTCATCGAACGCGGCGGCAATTACGGCTGGGACCATCGCGAGGGTCCCGCCTGCTTCGAGCCGAGCGTCGGCTGCGCCACAGGCGGGTTCATCGCACCGCGCCACAGCTACCCCCACACGCTCGGCCGCTCGATTACGGGCGGCTACGTGTACCGCGGCGCCCGCGTGCCCGAGATGACCGGCCGCTACCTCTTCGCCGACTATGCGAGTGGCCGCATCTGGTCGCTCGATGCCGAGGACGCCGCCGCAGGCGCCGATCTGTTCGACCAGGAGGTCTTCAACATCTCCACCTTTGGTGCCGACGAGCAGGGCGAGCTCTATGCGGCCCGCATCCGTGGCCAACTTTACCGCCTGGAGTCCAGCAGCGGCGTCGATGTGGAGGCCGAGCAGCCAACAACCACAGCGCGCCTCTCGCCGCCGTATCCGAACCCGTTTGTGGGACGCACGACCGTACAGGTAGAGGCCGAGTCCGGTGCCGCGCTACAGGTGGAGGTCTTTGATCTGCTCGGTCGCTCCGTAGCCACCCTGTGGCGTGGCGTCAGCGATGGCACGCCGCAGGTGCTTCGGTGGGACGGTGCCACCGCCGAGGGACAGGCGGCGCGCTCGGGGCTTTACCTGATCCGCGTGCAGCAGGACGGCCGCTCGGTAGCTACGCAAGCGGTGACGCTGCTGGCCCGCTAACCACGCCTTCCGACCTCGGCAACGATAGCGCGAAGCGCCGACGCCGCTCGGGTACGTTTGTAACGCGAGGCATTACAGTTGACGCCGAACAAAGGCACCGCCCGCGTCATTGCCGTACCTCGCGCCTACCCAGTCACGCTCACCGCTACCCTGCTTCGATGGTCCAGACTGATGTTTCCACGGCGACCCCGCCGGATCGTACGCTCCTCTCAGCCGCCTTCCAGCGCGTGCGCTCTTTCAGTGAGCGCCTCTGCGCACCGCTCGAAACGGAAGACTACGTGGTCCAGTCGATGCCCGACGTGAGCCCAACGAAGTGGCACCTGGCGCACACGACGTGGTTCTTCGAGACGTTCATCCTGTCCAAGTACGACAGCGCGTATACGCCGTACCACCCGGTCTTCGCGTACCTGTTCAACTCGTACTACCTGCAAGCGGGGGAGCGGCACTGCCGGGCGCAACGCGGCTACATCTCGCGCCCCACCGTGCGCGAGGTCTTCGCCTACCGCGACCACCTCGACGCCGCCATGCTCGACTTCCTGACCCGCGCCAACGAGCAGACGCTGCGGACCATCGCGCCGCTGATCGAGATCGGGCTGCACCACGAGCAGCAGCACCAGGAGCTGCTGGTGACCGACATCAAACACGTCCTCTCCGTCAACCCGCTGCGCCCGGCCTACCGACAAGCCGCGCCGGAGCCGCATCGTGGCGTGCCGCCTGTGTCGTGGATCGCGTTTGACGAGGGGCTCTACGAGATGGGCCACGACGGCAACGGCTTCGCCTACGACAACGAGTCGCCGCGCCATCGCGTCTTTCTGGAGAGCTTCGAGCTTGCCAACCGCCTTGTCACCAACGGCGACTACATCGCGTTCATCGAGGATGGCGGCTACCAGAGCGGCCCGCTGTGGCTCTCGGCCGGATGGGCGACGGTGCAGGCCGAGCAATGGACCGAGCCCTTCTACTGGGAGCGCAAGGACGGCGCGTGGATCCACTACACGCTGGGCGGCGCCCGCATCGTCAACCCCGACGAGCCGCTGACGCACATCAGCTACTTCGAGGCTGACGCGTTCGCCCGCTGGTCGGAGGCGCGCCTGCCTACCGAGGCCGAGTGGGAGGTCGCGGCGCAATCCGTGGCGATGGAGGGCCACTTCGTCGAGTCCGAACGCTTGCACCCGCTGCCGCTGTCGCCCGAGGCCAGCCCCGACCGCCTCCACCAGATGTACGGCGACGTGTGGGAGTGGACGCGCAGCCAGTACGAGCCGTACCCCGGCTACGCGCCGGTGCCTGGCGCCCTCGGCGAGTACAACGGCAAGTTCATGTGCAACCAGTTCGTGCTGCGCGGCGGCTCGTGCGCGACCTCCGAGACGCACATCCGCCCCACCTACCGCAACTTCTTCCCGCCGGACGCCACCTGGCAGTTCACCGGGCTGCGGCTGGCGCGCTGACGCGGCGTATCGATGAGTGCAGAGGTGGAGCAGGTAAGAGCGCGGCGGCGAAGCACCTCAACACATAGTGCCTTCCCAACCACGAGACCGTTCCGCTCTTGTCTATCTCAACCCTGCCCCTCGCGCCCGAGATCACACTGACCGACTACGGCGTTCCCGCTGACACCCTGCTGGACGATGTGCTGGCTGGCTTGCGCACGTTGCCGAAGACGCTGCCCAGCAAGTATTTCTACGACGAGGCCGGCTCGCGGCTGTTCGACGCCATCACCAAGCTCGATGCGTACTATCCCACGCGCACCGAGATGGGGATCATGGCGGGCTATATCGACGAGATGGTAGGCGCTATCGGCGAGCGGGCGCTGCTGGTGGAGTACGGCAGCGGCAGCAGCCTCAAGACGCGCATCCTGCTCGACCACCTGCCTCGCCTCGTCGGCTACGTGCCGATTGATATCTCCGGCGAGTACCTGCTCGCGACGGCGTATCGACTGGCCGAGCGCTACCCCGACTTGCCCATCGCGCCCATCGCCGCTGACTACACGAGTGACTTCCGGCTTCCGCCGCTGGCTGCCGAAGTCGATAACGTCGTCGCCTTCTTCCCCGGCTCAACCATCGGCAACTTCACACCCACTGAGGCCGAGGCGTTCCTGAAAGGGGCGGCGCGGCTGGTCGGGCCGGGCGGCCTGCTGCTGATGGGCGTGGATCTCAAGAAAGAGAAGCCCGTCCTCGACCTCGCCTACGATGACCCCGAGGGCGTGACGGCCGCGTTCAACCTCAACATCCTCACCCGCCTGAACCGCGAGCTCGACGCCGACTTCGACCTGGACGCGTTTGCCCATCGGGCGTTTTACAATGAAGACGCCGGACGCGTGGAGATGCACCTGGTGAGCCTCGCCGATCAGCGCGTGACCATCGGCGCCGTCGAGGTGGCGTTTGCGCAGGGCGAGACGATCCACACGGAGAACTCGTACAAGTACGCGCTGCACGAAGCGGCGGACCTGGCTGCGCGAGCCGGGTTTGGTGTGGAGCAAGTGTGGACGGATGCGAACGACTGGTTTAGCGTACAGCTCTTGCGCGTCGTCTAGCGCGGCGGGCACGTTCGGGGGCGATAAGCGTGGAAGGTCGCCCTCAACGCTAGGCCACTCCGCGACCATGACCCCACGGCTTCCGCTCACCGCCATCCTTTTTGCCGGATTGCTACTCCTCTCATCGTCGGCTCAAGCCCAAGATTTCACGGACGAGGACCTGCGCCAAGGCTACGCCGACCGTGGCGCCACGACCGTATTTGTGTTCGACGCCGAGGCGTACGGCGTTGTGCCGGAGCGGGTGGTGGTCACGGGGGCGTTTCGCAACTGGTCCGAGGACATGAACGCGATGGCGTGGCGCCTCACGCCGGATGACGAGCGGCGGATCTGGGTTTTAGCTGTGGAAAACCCCGACTTTCAGACGATTCCGCCCAGCGCGCCCTTCAAGTTTCGCATCGACGGTGGCGTGTGGCTCGATCCACGGCCCGATGCGCCCAACCAGGGGGGCGGCAACCTCATCTACGCGATGGGCATCACGCCGCCGCTCCTCACGGCCGAAGTCCGCGCCGAGCGCGCCATCTGGGCCTCGCTCTCGGGCGATAACATCGAGCGCCCCCGCGACGTGAGCGCCTATCGCCTGGTCACGGCGGCAGGGGAGGAGGTGCCGCTGGAAGCCGTGCTCGCCAACACGGCCAGCGCGATGCTGGTGGTGCCCGCCGCGCCCATCGACGTACGCCGCGTGTACTACCTGGAAGTGCCCGAGTTGGAACTGCGCACGCTCGTCCGCCGCGATGGCTGGTTCCGCACGCGCTACTCCGCCAAGCCGCTCGGCGCCGACGTGGCGGCTGATGGCTCCAGAACCGACTTCCGCATCTTCTCGCCCCGCGCCGACGCCGTCCGGCTCTATCTCTACGACGAGCCCGAGGCTACGTCCGAGGACGCGCAGCACGTCATCGACATGGCGATGGATGCCGATGGGGTTTGGGAAGCCGCACGCGACGGCGATCTGCACGGCACGTATTACGACTTCACCGTACACGGCCCCGCCGATCCGGGCAACTTCTTCTACGAGACGCACCCCGTGCACATCAGCGATCCGTATGCCCGCGTGAACGCGGAGGCGCATGGTAAGAGCCGCGTGTGGCGCACCACCGCGCCCGCTACGCCGCTGCCGGGCGGTCGGCCGCCGATGGAGGACGTGATCGCCTACGAGGTGCATGTGCAGGACTTCACCGACCTGCTGCCCGTGTCGGATGATCTCGTGGGCACGATCCCGGCGATGGCGATGCCGGGGCTGACCAACAGCGCAGGCGCGCCCATCGGGTTCGACTACCTCGTCGATCTCAGTATCAACGTGGTGCACCTGATGCCTGTGCAGGAGTATCTGCACTACCCCGACAGCGAGTGGGCGGCGGCGTTCGAGAACGACCCGTACATGATCGCGCAGGACGTGCACCGCGAGAACTACCAGTGGGGGTACCGCACCACGCACGCCTTCGCCATCGAGACCCGCTTGCGGCAGCGCGGTACCGAGCACGGCGCGCAGCGCGACCAGTTCCGCGACCTCGTGCAAGCCTTCCACGACGAGGGCATCGCCGTCATCATCGACCTCGTGCCCAACCACACGGGCGAGAACATGGACGCGCGGCACATGCTATTCAACTTCAACGTGCTCGACAAGCCGCTCTACTACCGCACCGACCAAGAGCTCAACCACATCGGGCCGTTCGGCAATGAGGTCAAGACCGAAGACCGCCCGATGGTGCAGCGCTGGCTCATCGACCAGTGCCAGGCGCTCATCGACGAGTTTGGCATCGACGGCTTCCGTATCGACCTGGCCGGGCAGATCGACCGCGAGTCGCTGCTGGCGCTTAAGGCGGCACTCCCCGACGACATCATCATCTATGGCGAGCCGTGGATTCCGCCGACGGATCCGGCGGTGGCGTCGCACCCGGACTGGGGCTGGTACAAGTCTAACTCGCCCATCACCTTCTTCCAAGACGACGCGCGCAACACGTTTAAAGGCCCCGTCTCCGATCCGCAGGACAAAGCCACCGATCGAGGCTATGCAGGCGGCAACAGCGCCCTCCGCGAGGCGACGATGCGGGCGCTCACCAACGCCTACGGCGACGAGGCCACGCCCAACACGGGCATCAACTACCTCGACATCCACGACAACTGGACGCTCGCGGATCAATTCGCCACCCGCGACTGGAACGGCTTGCTCGGCGTGGACGAAGGCCCGTACAAGATCGCCGCGACGCTGCTGATGACCTCGATTGGACCCATCGTGCTGCACGGCGGCTCCGAAATCATGCGCTCGAAGGGCAGCGCGACGGTCGATCACAACATCATCAAAGAAACCGAGACCGGGCCGATCTACCTCAAGGGCCGTGGCGACACGTACAACTTGCGCAAGGCCAACCGCTTTGTGTGGGAGACGGTGGGGCAGACCACCGACGTGTCCGACTTCGCCGGGATGCACGCCTATTGGCGCGGCCTCATCCACCTGCGGAATAGCGAATACGGCGAGGTCTTCCGCCAAGGCGAGCATGTGCCGGAAGGCTACTACCGCTTCATCACGCCCGACAACCCCGCTGCGCTGGGCTACGTGGTGGACGAGACCGCCTTCGTGCTCATCAACACCGACAACGCTCCGTTCACCTTCGCCGACGTGAACCTCCCCGCGGGCGATTGGCAGCAAGTCGCCGACGCCGATCAGGTCAACCTCGACGGCGTGGGCGGGCCGCGCGCCACGCCGTCGGGTGGGGCGCTGACGGTTACCGTGCCACCCACGAGCGCGATGATCTGGGTGAACCGCGACAAGCCCTAGCGCTGATGACCAGGCGGGGGCTGCGTGCTAGTGAAAAGTCGCGTACCTTACGCCATCCACGCCCATCACGCCATGCCCAAGAACGAAGTCGCTTTTCTGAAACGCCGCGCCGAGCGGTGGCAGGCCTTCGAGGACGCCCTCGACACGCCCACCCAGGTCGATCCCGATGCGCTAGCCGAGCAGTTCATCGAGGTCACCGATGACCTTTCGTATGCCCGCACGTTCTTCCCGGGCAGCAAGACCGCGCGCTACATCAACGGGCTCACGGCGCAGGTACAGCAGACGCTCTACCGCAACAAGCGCGAGGATCGGCGGCGGCTGGTCACGTTCTGGACGGAGGAGCTGCCGCTGGTGCTCTACCGCATGCGCGTGCCGCTGTTGGTCTCGCTGCTGGTGTTTCTCATCGCCAACCTCATTGGCATCGTGTCGTCGATGGGCGATGACGGCTTTGTGCGGCTCATCATGGGCGACGGGTACGTCAACATGACCGAGGACAACATCGCGCAGGGCGATCCGCTGGCGGTGTACAAGAAGATGAACCCCACCGACATGTTTCTCTACATCACGTTCAACAACGTGCACGTGTCGTTTCTGGCGTTTGCCGCAGGACTCTTCTTCGCGGTGGGGTCGGGCTATATCCTATTCGTCAATGGCGTCATGGTGGGCGCCTTCCTCACGATGTTCTGGCAGAACGAACTGCTGGGGCCAGCGCTCAAGGTGATCTACATCCACGGCGCGCTCGAACTCTCGGCCATCGTGATTGCGGGCGCGGCGGGCATGCGGATGGGCCTCGGGTTTATCTTCCCCGGCACCTACCCGCGCCTCGTGGCGTTCCGCAACGCCGCCAAGGACGGGCTCAAAACCATCATCGGGCTCGTGCCCGTCTTCATCACGGCTGGGCTTCTGGAGGGCTTCGTGACGCGCTACACCGAGATGCCGCTGTGGCTGAGCCTGACGATCATCCTCGGCTCCTTCGCCTTCATCGGCTGGTACGTGGCCTGGCTGCCACACCGCGTACACCGCCGCACCGCTCAACCCGCACTGGCATGACCGCATCGCGCCCCATCGACATCCGCAAGCAGCGCTCGTTTTCCGATGTGCTGAACGTGACGTTTCAGTTTATCAAGCAGGTGTTTAAGCCCCTGGCGAAGGCGCTCCTGTTCATCTGTGGCCCCGTGATGCTCCTCGTGTCTGTCTCGACGGGCACGGCGCAGTTCAAGATCCTATTTGCCAGCCTCAACCCCGAGGCGTTGGCCAACAACGCGAACGACTTTGGCGAGATCGCCTTTGCGTATCTGGTGATCATGATCGGTTCGCTCGTGTTGGCAGGGTTGGGCGCGGCGGTCATCTTCGGCGCTGTGCGGCTCTACGACGCGGAAGGGCCGGAGGCGGTGACGTTCGACGCGTTGTGGGACATCGTGAAACGCACGTTTTGGCGGATGCTCGGCACGGTCGTGTTCATCGGTGTGCTGATGTTCGTGATCTACATCGGGCTGCTGATTCCCGTTGTGGTGGTCGTTGGCGCCCTGGCTGCGCTCGTGGGCGGTGCAGGTGCCATCTTGGGCGGCGTTATCGGCGTGTTTGCGGTGCTGGGCATCCTAGTGCTGTTGCTGGGCATCCTGGTGTTGCTGACGCTCCTGCTGCCTATCCGCATGAACGAGCGCGTGGGCGTGTTCTCGTCACTTGGCCGGTGCCGCGCGTTGCTGAAAGGGCAGCTGTGGCCCTCGCTGGGCATCTTGCTGGTGGTGTGGATTATCTACACGGCCCTCGGTACGATCTTGTCGCTGCCACCCATCATCATGGCGTTTGTGGCGGGGCTCCACACCGCATCCGAAGCCGAACCGTCTGGCGTCTTGGGCGCGGGGCTGACGGCGGTAACGGTGGTTGCGGGGCTGGCCTCGCTGCTGCTCTACACCATCCCGCTCGTGGCCGCGGCGTTTCAATACTACAACCTGGTCGAGTACAAGGAGCGCGCCGGGCTGAGCGCGCGTGTGGCCGCCATGTCGATGGCAACCGCAGAGGCTGCCGCTCCTTTTAGCGAGAGCGTCCAGGAGCAAGCGAGACCAGCATACCCGCAGGGAGACGCGCTTGCAGATTCCGACCGGCCAGCACAAGACGGCGAGGCCGATGCTGGAGATGACGACAGTGGACAGGCGGATGACAACGGCGCGGAGGCGGATGAGGCCGAAGGCGAGCCTACCCGTGATCCGGCATGACGAGAGCGCTACGCTTGCTTTTCGTGATCACCATGTGCTGCGGTAGCGCGATGCCAGCCATCGCCCAGTCCGTCCCCGCCGACACGCTCGCCGCCGTGAAGCTGCGCCCCGCCGACTCCACGCTGGCCGCCGCGTTCCGTGGCGACCCCGACTTCAACTACCAGGGCGAGATTGCGGAGGGCGAGTCGCTGCTGAGCCTGGCGTGGGATTGGTTCGTGGAGACGATCCTGGCGCCGCTGCTGACCAATGGGCAAGGCGACTTTCGCTGGCCCGTCTACCTGCTGATGGCGATGGGCGTGGGCTATGCCGTGCTCAAGCTGCTGCGGATCGAGGGCAAGTCGGTCGTGTTTGGCCGAGGCCAGCGCGCTACGATCAACGTCGAGGAGATCGAAGACTTGGCCCCGCTCGACCTCAAGGCGATGCTAGACGAGGCGATGGCGCGCCAGGCCTACCGCGAGGCGTTGCGGCTGTACTACCTGCGCCTCCTCCAGCGCATGGCCGAAGAGCGGCTCATCGTGTGGCACCCCGAGAAGACCAACGCCGAGTACGTCCACGAGGTCGAGGTGTGGCAGCATCGCGAGGCGTTCCGCGACCTCACCGCGCTCTACGACTACGTCTGGTATGGCGACTTCCCGGTGGAGGTGGAGCGCTTCGACACGCTACGGCACGCCTTCGAGCAGTTCTTCGCTCAGATAGAGGCGCAACCGGCATGATGCGAGGCGAACGCAAGTTCTGGTGGATGCTGGGGGGGCTGCTCGCCCTGGTGGTGCTCTTCGACCTGACGAAGCCTCAGCCCATCGATTGGAGCGAGAGCTACGCCGCCGCCGACGCGCGCCCGCTCGGCGGGCAGGTGCTGCGGACGGTGCTGCCCTCGCTCTTTCCCGCCGCCGCCGTCATCGACGTGGACGAGCCGCCGTACCTCCACCTCGAAGACACCACGCTGCGCCAGACCAACTACGTGTTCGTGACCGATGCGTTTGCGCCCGACCCCGCAGAGACGGCGCGGCTCTTGGACTATGCGGCGCGGGGGAATCAGCTGTACATCGCCGCTGGCACCGTAGAAGGACCACTGGCCGACACGCTGGATTTCCTGGGCGGTCGGTTTGCGTTCGGTGCCTTGGTCCTGCCGGGCATACCCGGCGACACGGCGGCGGTGACGTATCAGTTGCCCGGGATGGACGAGCGCACCTTTCTGTACACCGAAGGCACGTACTGGGGCTACAGCGAGGCCTACGACTCGACGCGCACCACATCGCTTGGCGTGGACCGGGACGGCGACGCGTTTTTCCTCCGCACCGCGTGGGGCGAGGGTGCCATATGGCTGCACCTGCTGCCCGAAACCTTCGGCAACGTCAACCTGCTGGAGGCCGACCGCCTGGAGGCGATGAGTTACGCGTTCTCGCCGCTGCCCGACCAGCCCACGTTTTGGGATCAGCACTACAAGCCGACCCGCGCCCGGGTGAGCACCCCGCTCCGCTTTGTGCTGCGCCATGAGGCGCTTCGGCCCGCCTACTGGACGATCATGGCAGGCGTGTTGCTGGTGCTGGTGGTGGGAAGCAAGCGCCGCACGCGGCCCGTCCCCGTAGTGGCGCCGCCGCCCAATGACTCGCTCGACTTCGTGCAGACCGTAGGGCGGCTGTACCACGAGACGGGGCAGCATCACGCGGTCTTGCAGAAGCGCATCGCGTACCTGCACGCCGTGATCCGTGACCGCTACCGGATGCGCGTACCCGCCTCGCCCGATGCGGCGTGGTTGGAGCGATTGGCCGCTCGCTCAGGGCAGTCGGTGGAGGTTGTGACCGGCCTGTTTCAGCTGTTGACGAAGCGGGCCGGGCAAGCGCGCCTCACCGAGGATGAGCTCAAGGAGGCGAGCCGGGCAGTCGATGCGTTCGTGGGGGCGGCACAGTGACGCGGCAGGTCGTCATTCAGACCGAAGGCTGTTGACGGGATTGGCCTGCGCATAGCGATAGGCTTGCGCACACACGGTTAAGATGGCGAAGACGAGCGTGAGGCCGCCAGCGAGAGCAAACGTCCACATGTGCTGCGTGACGCGGTAGGCGTACACGTCCAGCAAGCGCTCCATGACCACGTAGGCTACGGGCGCGGCCACCACGAAGGCGATGCCAATGAGCAGGGCGTAGTCCCGCGTGATGAGCGCCAAGAGACCCGCGACGGAGGCGCCCAGTACCTTGCGGATGCCCAGCTCCTTGGTACGTCGCTGCACGGAGAACGCGACCAACCCGAAGAGGCCCATGCAGGCCACGAAAATGGCGAGCGCAGTGGTGTACTCAAACACCTCCATCACCTGGCGGTCGGCGTCGTAGAGGGCGTTGTAGTGGGCGCTGAGGAAGTCGTACTGGAACGGCACCTCGGGCGCCACGGCTGCCAGGGCCGCCTCGGTTCCCGCGAGCGCCGCCTCCGTCTGCCCGGGCTGAATCTTGACGGCCAGGTAGCTAGGGTTGGGGTTGAGGAAGATGACCTGTGGCCGGATGGGCGCATGCAAGGAACTCATGTGGAAGTCGCCCACCACGCCGACAACGTTGGCGAGCAGATCCACAGCATTGGGGTCACGCACAAGCTGCTTGCCCAGCGCCTCCTCGGGCATACCCCAGCCCATCGCCTTGACCAGCTCCTCGTTAACGACGGCGCTGTATTCGTAGATGCCCTCCTCGTTCTGGAAGGCCTGGTCCACGCCCATCGCCTCGTCAAACAAACGGCCAGCCACGACCTGCACATCGAGCAATGGAAGTACATCGTAATCGACCGAAAACTCGCCAATGGAGAGGCCGTCGGTGGCCGCGCGTCCCCGCTCCACATAAAGCTCGCTGCCGCCCCCGAAGCCGCCGGGCAGGCCCGAGCCAACGCCCACGGCTTGGATGGACGCTTGCTGCTGCAACTGCGCCTTCAATGCGGCCACTTGGTCGCCCAGCCGATTGGTGGTGGTAGGGCCAAGCACAAGCACCTGCTCCTGATCGTACCCCAGATCGGTGGTGCGCATGTAGTCGATCTGCCGCGTTGCGGTGAGCGAGGCTACGATGAACACGATCGACAGCGCATACTGAAAGCCGACCAAGCTCTTCCGTAGCCACGCGCCGCCTCGTCCGCGTTGCCCCTGGCCCTGGAGCGCGCGGATGGGTGCCAAGCGCGCGAGGACCAGGGCGGGATACCCGCCCGCCACCACGCCAACGCCTATCCCAAACACGAGCAAGCCGACCAGGAATCCGGGGGTGGCAATGTGGCTCAGCGCAAACGCTTGCCCTACATACTGATAGAACACCGGGAGCGCCAACCGAGCCAAGGCTAAGGCCAGGGCAAACGCAAAGAGGCTGATCAGCACCGACTCAGCGAGAAACTGCAGGGCGACTTGCTCGCGCCGCGCACCAAGCGCTTTGCGCACGCCCACTTCGCGCGCCCGCTGGGTGGCCCGCGCGGTAGACAGGTTGACGAAGTTGATACACGCGATGGCCAAGATGAAGAGCGCGATGATGATGAACACCGTGACTTGCTGCACATTGCCCACAGGCTCAAGCTGGTTAACGCGCTGACCATCGAGGTAGAGCTGGTCCAGCCGCTGCAACCCAGGCGCAACGGTGTACCCGCGCGTCGTGGTCGCCTCGCCAATGCGCGCCTCCACGAACGCCGCCATCTTATCGGTCACGGCCGCTGGGTCGGCGTCAGGGCGAAGCAAGAGGTAGCTGTGCGCGATAGAACCTCTCCAGTACCAGTCGTCGAGGCCGTCGCCCGTCGTGGCATCGCCGCCGAAGAGCTGGTTAAGTTGAAGGGCTGGGATCAAGAAGTCGAACGTGAAATGCGATGGGCTGGGCACCCGGACGACACCCGAGACTGTGAGGTCGAACGGGGGCGTCTGTCCGTCATTGACGTCTACCGTCAGCACCTTGCCGATGGCCGAGGCCGAGCCAAAGTACTTGCGCGCCGTTGGCTCGGCCAGGACAACACTGGCGGGGTCCTGCAGGGCAGAACCGAGCGTCCCTTGCACTAGCGGCCAGCTAAACATCGCCAGCGCGGCGGGGTCGGCGAGTAGAAATTCGGTTTCCGAGAAGGTAGCTTCGCCGCGGGTGACCGTCCACGGCGTCTGATGGCTGCTCGGTTCAACAAAGCGGGCGTAGGTTTCCACCTCGGGGAAGTCGCGCTCAAACACATGCGGCCACAGCAGGGACGATGTGGCGGCCTGCTGCGTCTCGCCGCTGGAGAGCAGGGTCGTCGTCGTCGAAATGCGATAGATGCGCTCGCCGTTGGCGTGGTATTGATCGTGCGAAAGCTGGTCGCGGACGAAGGCGAAGATGACGAGGCAGCACGCCAAGCCCAGCGCAAGGCCAAGCACGTTGATGAAAGCATAGGCGCGGTACTTACGCATGTTGCGCAAGGCGATGGTCAGGTAGTTTAGCAACATCGATGTTTTCCAACTCAGTTTAGCGTGAATCCGCTCAGGGAGCATGCCGAGGATCTGCCTGCGGTACCACCAGCGCGCCCGAGCCCGCCCCATGTGGGCGACTTGCTCGTGGTAGTACTCCTCGAAGTCGCCTACGCCTGTGCCCCAGCCTTCGTCGGAGAGCATCCAGCCCAGGAGGCGGGCCATCAGACGAGGGGGGGTGTCAGGGGCAAGAGGCATAGACCGGGCACGAGAGCCGAGTAAGTTTCGGGAGTTGGAACAAACATACGGAGCCGATTCGATTAGTTTCGCTTAGTGAAACAAAATATCTGATGTCAGCCCTGGCACGGTACAGTGCGGCACACGGTCTACTCTTGTCATGCCGAGCGAAGCCGAGGGATCTCCCCCGCCCTCGTTTTGCAGAACTTTAAAGTGGGAGATCCCTCGGCTCCGGTCTGCGACCTCTGCTCGGGATGACACCCTTGATCGCACAAACATCTCGAAGAGTGGGCATGAAAGCGCTTGATCTCCGGAAGTCGAGAGAAATTGAGGGGGGCGTGTCCCTTCGCGTACAGCCTTTCGGTCTGTGGGGGTAACCAGCCACCAGTTGCGTCCCCCCATGCCTGCGCGCCTCGCCATCTTCAGCGTTTGCCTCATCGCCGCACTTGCGGCCGCCGTGCCCGCTGCGCAGGCTCAGTTTCGCTCGCGCTACTTCTCGGTCAACGGCTCTGTCGGGTTCTCTGCGGAGGCCTACTCCACCACCAGCCTCAACGCGCGCCGCGCACCCGCCACGCTGCAGGCCCACGCCAACGTGCCGTTCAACGTGCTCGGCTTCCGGTCGGGGATCAACCTGCTGTACTCAACGGATGAGTCGCGGGTGCGGCAGACGGTCAACAAGCTGGGCTTCAGCGGGACCTGGCGCTGGGTCAGCCTCGGCGCCGGCGATGTGTCGCCGACGTTCTCGAAGTACAGCCTGAGTGGCGTGACGATCCGAGGCGGGATGTTGCAGCTCACGCCGGGGCCGTTGCTGCTCGGCGCAGCGGTGGGTCGGTCGCGTCGGGCTGTCGAGGCCTCCACCGAGGCGCGCATCGGGCGGGCCGCTTACGAGCAGTGGATCTATGCTGCGCAGGTGGGCGTCGGCAAGAAGGAGGGCAACCACTTTCACTTGATCGGCGTGGTGGGGCGCGACGACACGCTCTCCGTGGCCAACGCGGGCGATGTGCTGCCGCAGGAGAACCTCAGCATCACGCCGGACTTCGGGCTCCGGCTCTTCAAGGGCAAGTTCCAGCTCAAAGCCTCGGCTACCGTCTCCGCCTTCACCCGCGACACGCGCAGCACCGCCGTTGACGACGAGCTGGACGTGCCCGACTTCCTCACCAACCTGTTCACGCCGCGCACGGGCAGTCGTTTGGATGCTGCCGGCGAGGCGTCGATGCGGCTCAACCTGAAGAACGGTGGCCTGCGTGCGGCCTACGAGCGCGTCCAGCCCGGCTTCCAGTCGCTGGGGCTAGCGCGCACCCGTAGCGACCAAGAGAGCATCCGCATCCAGCCGCAGCTACGGCTGCTCAACCGCAAACTTAACCTGAGTGGCAACGTGGCCACGTTCCGCAACAACCTACTCGGCAACCGCGCCTCCACCATGGAGCGCCTGCAGTTGGGCCTCACGACACAGGCGCGCCTCACGACGTGGCTGATGCTCAACGTGTCGTACAACCAACTCGACAACACCAACACGCCCACCGACCTGGCGGCGTCCGGCTCCCTCAGCTTGCAGCAGGACCAGCGCTCGCAAACGGTGCTGCTCTCGCCCACGCTGACGCTGCGCAAGGGCAACACATCGCACTCCGTCTCGCTCTCGGGCTCGTTCCAGCAGATGGAAGACCGCAGCCCCGCGGTGGTCAGCGGCGAGCGGGCGGGCAACGACTTCAACAACCTGGCTGCCACGCTGAGCTACGGCGTGACACTGCCGTCTGGCCTGTCGCTCAACGCGTCGTCGAACTGGCTGGAGAGCAACGCCTCGGCCGTGGAGGTGACCGTCATCGGGCTTAACACGGGCCTCAGCTACGCGCTCTTCAACCGGACGCTCACGCTGGGCGTCAACGGCGGGCTGTCGCGCAACGAGAGCACCATCCAGCGCGGCCCGTCGCCCATGTCTACGTCGGCGAGCCAGCTGATGCTCACCACCAACGCCTCGTACCGCCTCAAGAACGGCGACACGATTCGCCTCAACGTGCGCGGGCTGTCGAACCAACAGTCGGGCAGCGCCGCCCAGTCCTACCAGGAAGTCCAATCCACCCTTCGCTATGAACATCGCTTCTGACATGGTGCATCGTACCCACGAGACCGCCTGCCGCCTGTGGATGCCTGCCGCCTTGCTGCTGGCCTTCATGTTGGCCTTCGGGGGGCAGCGCGCCACGGCGCAGATCGCCGAGGTGCAGCTGAACTTCCCCGCCACGTTGCCTACGCCGTTCGTGGGCGAGATCACCGACGAGCTGGAGGCGGAGGGGACACGCTTTGGGCAGTTCATCTTCATCTACACCAACCCGGCCAACCCGAGCCCGGTGGAGTTCATCTTCACCATCGACATCGACGGTCCCGACGGGCCGCTGCTGACCGACATCGTGTCCGATCCGGCCGCGCTGCTGCCGGGCGTCTACACGTACCCGCCGTTTTCCCAAGGTGCCTCTTCGCTCAGCTTTGGCGGGCTGACGACGGACGAGGTGCTGGACATGATCGGCACCGATTACCTCACCGACGTGGTGCTGTCGGGCGTATTGGCCGAGGGCAACTACACGGTCCAGATCCGCGTCACGAGCGTAGACGGCTCAGTACCCGAGGCCATCGGCTTCACGTCGGTGCAGATCCTCTACCCCGAGTCGGCGGTGCTGGTGGCGCCGGGTGACGGGGACGAGGTGAGCGCGCAAGTACCGTTCTTCCAGTGGAACGCTCCTGCCGTGCCGCCGGGCGTGCAGCTTGAGTACGAGGTGCTGCTCGTCGAACTGCTGGAAGGGCAAAACCCGCAGGAGGCCCTCATCGGCAACCGGGCGCACTACGAGGAGACGTTCCTGGGGCAGACCTCGTTCGCCTACACCCCCGATCTGCTTCCGCTGGCCCCAGGCCGCGAGTACGCCTGGCAGGTGACTACGCGCGACGCCGCCGAGCCCGACCGGCCGTTCAAAGACGATGGCGAGAGCGAGATCTACACCTTCGTTTACGGCAGTCGCGAGCTGGGGGCGCCTGTGGTGACCGAGCCGCTGCGGCAGGCCGAGGTCACGTCCGACCAGGTGCGCTTCGCGTGGACGGCGCCCGCCAACCTGCCGCCAGGCTATACGGCGCTGGACCTGGAGTATGAGATCGTCGTGGTCGAGGCGCCTGAGGGAACGACGGCCGAAGAGGCATTGCTCAGTGGTGGCCCGCAACACGCGCTGATCCGTGTACCGGCGGGCCTCAGCACGTTTACCTACGGCATGCTCGGCAGCGCGCCGCTCCTCGTGGGGCAGACGTACGCGTGGCAGTTGCGCGCCCGCGACGCCAGGGGGGATCTCGAAGAGGGCCTCTCCGATCCGCGCTTGTTCACTATCATCCCGAGCGCTTTCGTCATCCCCGAGCCCGTCATCGCCATGAGCCCGGCAGCAGGGCAGCCACTCGCCGAGGTGCCCAGCACCCTCATCTGGGCGATGCCCGGCACCAGCCCGCTCACCGAGGCGGATTTTGAGGTGCTCATCGTAGAGGTGCCCGAGGGGGAGACGCCGGAATCTGCCTTCAACGATGGAAGCCCTGACGATGCGCTGCTGGTGTATCAAGCCACTCATTTCGCCGGGGGACTGGCCGCATCGATGCCTGTGACGCACAGCGTGTCGGGCGGTGGGGTGCTGCGGTCGTTCGAACTGGGCAAAACCTACGCGTGGGGCGTGGGCACGCTTTATGGGCAGGAGGAGGCCATATGGAGCGCGGCCTCTACGTTCACGCTGCAGATCACCGATGAGGTGATCGACCCGATCGGGCAGATCAGCCTGGATCCCGTCGCCATCGTGGCGCCCGACGAGGGCGATGAGGTCTACGACCAGCTCAACTTCATCTTCGAGCCTGTGGCGGCCAACGCCACGCAGGAGGTAACCTATCAGGTGTTGCTGACCGAGTGGGTAGAAGGTGCCGACCGCGCCGACCTGCTGGGCAGGGCGGAGGAGATCCAAGCCTCGGGCATCCCGATCTATCGCAGCAGCCACACCTATCCCGCTGGGCAAGCACCAGGCGTTATCCAAGTACCGTTCGACACGGCCAACATGAACGGTGCGCCCTACGACAACCCGCTGCTGGCGCTCGCCAACGGCCAGCAGTACTTCTGGCAGATCCGCATCGCGTACGACGGCTATGTCACGCCTGCCGAGATGCCGCCCAGCCGCGTGTTCACCTACCGCGATGACACCGACGTCGTCAGTATCATCAGCCCCGACGAAGGCGAGGAGGTACTCAACACGCTCAACTTCGTGTTCAATTCGGTCGAGACGAACGCCAGCACGCCGGTGACCTACCAAGTGTTGCTGACGGAGTGGACCGATGGCGCTGACCGAAACTCACTGCTCGGTTCCGCCGATGAGATCCGCAACGCGGGCATCCCGTTTTACCGCAGCATCCACACCTACCCCGCTGGCGCCGCGCCCGGCGTCATCGACGTGCCATTCGACCCGTCGCAGATGGACGGCGCGAACTATCCGAACAAGCTGGTGGAGTTGGAGAACGGGAAGCAGTACTTCTGGCAAGTGCGCATCGACTACGACGGCTATGAGGCGCCAGTTGAGCTGCCGCCCAGCCGCGTCTTCACCTTCCAGGAAGAGCTCGATTTTATCGCTATCATCAGCCCCGACGAAGGCGAGGAGGTGTACAACGAACTCAGCTTCGTCTTCGAGCCCGTGGCGGCCAACGCCACGCAAGAGGTGATGTATCAGGTGCTGCTGACCGAGTGGGTGGAGGGCGCCGACCGCGCCACGCTCATCGACTTTAACGCCGACCGCATCCGCGCCTCGGGCATCCCGTTCTACCGCGGCATCTATCGCTACGCGGCTGGCGAGGCGCCCGACGTGATTGCGGTGCCGTTCGATCCGGCGCAGATGGACGGCGCGAACTACCCGAACAAGCTGCTGACGTTGGAAAGCGGAAAGCAGTACTTCTGGCAGATCCGCATCGGCTACGACGGCTACAGCGGGCCGGATGGGATACCGCCCAGCCGGGCGTTTACCTACCAAGACGTCACGGACCTGGTGACGATCATCAGCCCCGATGAAGGCGAAGAGGTCTATAACGAGCTGCGCTTCGTCTTCAATTCGGTTGAAGCCAACGCGGGCACGGAGGTCACCTACCAAGTCTT
>JBCCMF010000061.1:0-18665 GCA_039026435.1 Bacteroidota bacterium | reverse complement strand
TGGGGCGCCACCAACGTGCTGCGCTTCACGCTGGATCGCCTCGACCTGTTCGAGAACGCCGAGCTGACGTTTGCCGAGGCGTCGGGCGGCGTGCTGGGCGGCCTCCAGCTGACCGATGTCAACCTCGTGCGCGGCGACAGCACCCTGGCGCACATCGACACGCTCGCGGCCGACTACAAGCTGCTGCCCCTGCTCGGTCGCCGCCTCCACCTGGAGGACGTGTACCTGGCTCAGCCGATGGTGTGGATGGCGCAGACGGAAGACTCGACGTGGAATGTGGGAACGATCATCGCCCGAGACACGCTGGCCGTTGACGACACGACGAAGACGCCCTTCGTCATCCAGATCGACCGCGGACGGATCGCCGATGGAACGGTGCGCATCGATTTCAATAGCAGTGCGGGCGACTCGGCGACATACGTCCAGCACCTCGACCTGCGGCTGCGCGATTTCCTGTCCACAGGCGATGTGACGCAGCTGCGGGCCCGCCTCGACACGCTGACGGCCACCGCCACCAATGCGGTCGGCTTCGACACGCTGCGGCTGGCCACGGCGGCATCGCTCGCAGATCGACGCTTCGCGCTCGACACGCTTCGCGTCACGTCGGCTCAGAGCCTGGTGACGGGTGGCGGCACGCTCCGGCTGCCCAGCGGCCCCGAGGACACGCTGGATGACATCGGCTTGCGCGTTGACCTGGCACCGTTGGCCTTCGACGACCTGCGGCTGTTCGCACCGAGCCTGGCAGCAGGAGCCACGGTCCAGGGCCAACTCGGCGCCACGGGCAGCCTGAACCTCCTCGGCGCCGATGTAGACCTCGCGTTCTCTGACGGCGCCACCGTCGTGCTCGACGCCGCGCTCACGCCTACCACGCAGGGCGACCTCGTGTACCAAGGCGAGGCGCGCATCCGCCGCCTCAACCCCGCGCTGTTTGCGGCTCAGCCCGATGCGCAAGGTGGCCTCATCTCGGGCGATGCGCGCTTCGACCTCAACGGACCGTCGCTCGACACACTCGACGGCACCGCCGCGCTCGACGTGACGCGGCTGCGCTTCGGCGAGCTGGCGTTTGCTGCGACGCGTCTGCGCGCAGAAGCTACCGATGGCGTCTTCCAACTCGACCTCGCCAGCGGCCTACGCGGTACCCGCCTCAACGCAGCAGGCCGGGTGGCACCGTTTGCCGAGACGCCCACGTACGACGTGCGCACCCGCTTCGTCGGCTTGGACATCGGGCAGTTTGTGCAAAACACGGAAGCAGCCACGCCGCAGACCAGCGACCTCAACGGCGTGCTCCGACTGCGGGGCCGCGGCTTCCGCGCCGACGAGGCCGATCTGACGGCCACGCTCGACCTGCAGCCCTCGTCGCTCAACAGGACCCGCGTGGACGGCGGACAGCTCGTCGCGCAGTTGGAGCAGCCGAACGTGCGTGTTGATGGAACGCTGCAGGCGGGCGGCGGCACCATCGCCTTGACGGGCGGCGCGACGCTGGGCGAGGTGCTGCGCTACCAGATCGACCGCGCCGAGCTGACCGACGTGAATCTGCTGGCGCTGGCGGGCAACGACACCATGCCCAACGCGACCACGGGCATGCTGACCGCGCGAGGCAGCGGCACCGATCCGCAGGAGATCGACCTGACGGCCACGCTTGCGCTGCGCGACAGCCGCTTCGCCGCGTACACGTTCAGCACGGCGGACCTCGGTGCCACACTCCGCGACGGTACCCTCGGCTTCGACCTCAGCGTGACCATGCCCGGCGCGAACCTCCAAGCCGACGGCACCATGCAGCCGTTCCTCGACGTGCCCACGTACCGGGTGACGCAGGGGGCGTTTCAGGACGTTCAGATTGAGCGGCTGACGCCGAACGCCGACTCCGCTAGGACGCAGACCAGCAATCTCAGCGGCACGTTCACGGCGAGCGGGCGCGGGTTTGATCCACAGCGCATGTACGCCGAAGCTGACGTGACCATCGACGCGGGCTCCACGTTTAATGCCGAGACGCTCGGCGCCTCCACGGCACGTTTTGTGGTGGACCAGCAGGTGCTCACCGTCGATGCCGATCTCAACACGCAGGGCGGGGCCACGCAGCTCGTGGCCGCAATGCGTCCGTTCGACGACCGCCCGACGTTCGAGGTGCAGCGGGGCCGCTTCGCCAACCTCGACGTCGGAAGGCTGCTGGGCATCGATGCGCTCGACCTACGACTCAACGGCGACCTCACGCTCAGCGGGGGCCTGGGCGGCGACCTCGCGACGCTCCGCCTGGACACCCGGGCGGACCTGGCTGGCTCCGTGCTCTTTGGCGACACGCTCTCGGCAGGCGAGCTGATCGCGAGCCTGGAAAATGGCAACGCGCGGCTCGGGCTAGACGTGGCCTATGCGGGCGGCACGGCGCAGGTCACGGGGCGCGCGCGAAACCTGGGCACCGACAGACTCGGCTACGACCTGGAGGGGCGGCTCCAGCAGATCAACATCGCCCGGCTCATCGGCCTGGACACGCTGGCGTCGGCGGTGACGCTGGACTTCAACGTGGAGGGCACGGGGCAGCAGCTCGCCACGATGGACGCGCGCGGCACCTTCCGCGCCGACTCGTCGTCGTTCGCCACCATCGACCTCGACGCGCTGCGCGGGCAGTTCGCCATCAGCGACGGGCTGCTCACGCTCGACTCGCTCTTCCTCGCCTCCAACGTGGCCGATGTTACCGCCGGGGGACAACTTGCGCTCGCCGACTCGGTGGCGCGGTATCGCTCGGATTTTAGCTTCGACGGGCAGATCAAGAGCCTGATTCCGTTGCGGGCGCTGCTGCCCAACTCTGAGCTGATCAGCGCCAACGACGGGCGCATCCAGGGGCGGATCTACAGCGCGGGCAGCCGCCTGCGGTACGAGGTCAGCACCGACCTCTCCAACTTTATCTACGACACGTTCCGCTTCGCTGCGCTCGACCTTCGGGCCGTGGGCGAGCTGTCGGCCAACTGGCAACCGCTCCAGTCCGAAGTGCGCGGCGCCATCGGCTTCTTCGCTTTGCCCAACGACGTCGTGATCGAAGAGACTGAGCTGGCCGTGCGCTACAGCGATCGGGTGGTGGACTTCGACGTGGACTTCCGCATCGACGAAGGCCGCATGGCCGACCTCCAGGGCGTGTTCGACCTCAGCTTGGAGGAGCCGCAGCTCACGCTCAACCGCATGTTCGTGCAGCTGGACGACGACGCGTGGAACCTGCTCTTGCCCGCTACGCTCACCATCGGCGACGGCTACCGCGTGCAGAACTTCCTGCTGACGACGCAGGCCAACGACCAGCAGATCGCGCTCGACGGCATCATCGACCCGAACGGGCAGCAGGCGCTGGGCCTCAGCATCGAGGCGTTCCGCGTGGGCACCATCGCCGACCTCCTCGGCTTCACTGGTCTCGACGGCAGCCTCAACGGCATCCTCGCGCTCGACGGCCCTGCGGCCAGCCCACGCATCCAGGGCGACCTCGACTTCGCCATCGAGACCAACGGCGTGGACGTGGGCACGTTCGACATCGCCGTGGCCTACGACAGCCTGCGGCTGCGGCTCAACAGCGCGCTCATCCACACCCGCGGCGACACGCTGGCACTCGACGGCGTGCTCCCGCTCGACTTCCGCCTGGCCCAGAACGAGCAGGGCAACGTGGCCTTCGAAACCAGCGATGCCAACGAGGGCGGCGTCATGGCCCAGCCCATCGACGTCACGCTGGCCACCACAGGGTTCAACATCGACTGGCTCGATCCCTTCATCGACCCCCTCCTCATCTCCGACATTGGCGGCAACCTTACCGCCGACGTGGCGCTGACGGGCACGCGCCGTGCGCCCGCGTTTGCCGGAGAAGCGCGCTTGGCCGAGGGGTTCATCGCCCTCACCGAGCAGGCCGTCACCTACACCGACATCGGCGCGGCGCTGGCCTTCGAGGACAACAAGATCGTCGTCCGCAGCGCCAGGCTCACCTCTGATGGCACCGCGAGCGCCAGCGGCTCCATCGCCTTCGAGAACCTGTCGCTCGGCGCCTTCGACATCAACGTGCAAGCCCAAAACTTCCTCGCCATCGACAACGCCGAGTACCGCGCTGTGGCCTCGGGCGCGCTCACCCTCACCGGACCACTCACGGCGCCCGTGGTGGGCGGCGACCTGGAAGTGCAAAGCCTCGACGTCTTCCTCAACCAAGAGACCGTCCAGCTGGAGCCCGTCCAGCTCACCGAGGCCGACCTGCTGATGCTGGAGGAGCAGTTCGGCGTGCGCGTCACCGAGGCCGACACCAGCACGTTCGTCTTCTTCGACGCCATGACGCTGGACAACCTGCAGATCCAGCTCGAACGCGACTCGTGGGTGCGCTCCAACCGCAATCCGAGCATCGACATCCAGTTCATCGGCGAGCTGGACGTGAGCAAGCCGCCGCGTGGCGAGATCAGCGTCATCGGCAACATCAGCGTGCTCCCCCGAGCGCAGCCGCATCGAGCAATTCGGGAAGCCGTTCACGCTGGAGACGGGCAGCCTGCAGTTCAACGGCTCTCTCCTCGATCCCTTCCTCAACATCACCGCCAAGTACAGCGTGGAGTCGCGCGAGGACGGCGCCGAGTCGTTCGTGATTTACGTGGATCTGGAGGGCAGCCTGCAGAACCTGGAGAGCCCCACGTTTCGATCCGAGCCAGCGGGGTTGGATCTGCCGGACATCGTCTCCGTGATTGCCACGGGCAGGCCCGCCAGCCAAGCGTTCCAGGGCGGGGGATTGGGCACGGTGGAGACGCTCGCGTACAGCCAGATCGCCGGGCTGGTGCAGAACGTAGCGGCCAACAGCCTGGGGCTGGATGTGGTCGAGATCAACTACGAGGGCTCAGAGATCGTGGTGACGGTGGGCGTCTACCTCTCGCCCAAGCTCTTCGCTGCCGCCCGCCAGCCGATCTCCACCAACGATACGGGCGGTGCGTCGTCCGCGAATAGCAGCAGCACGACCAACCTCGGCGTGATCATCGAGTACCAATTGCTGCGCGCGCTTCTGCTCCGCCTGGAACGCGACCAGGGCATCGAGGCGAAGGTCCTGTACCGCTACTCGTATTAGCGTGCGGTCTCCGCATACTACCAACTCTGGGAGATGATTATGCGATCGATCTTGTCATCCCGAGCGGAGGCCACAGGCCAGAGCCGAGGGATCTCCGCCGCATTCGTTTTGCACGACGAGCAAGTGGGAGATCCCTCGGCTTTGCTCGGGATGACACGATTAGGTGATGTGCTGCATGCTGAGTTATCAGGGCTGGCATGAGCTGTGGTTTGCAAGAAGCACTACCACAAAAAAGGGGAGCCCTTGACAGGCTCCCCGTACGGTGGGCGGTACTGCAGTACTGCGGGATGATCAGACCTTGTGACGGTAGACGATGCGCCCTTTCGTCAGGTCGTACGGCGACATCTCCACGTCTACGCGGTCGCCGGGGAGGATGCGGATAAAGAACTTGCGCATCTTGCCTGAGAGCAGCCCGAGGATGACGTGGCCGTTGTCGAGTTCAACGCGGAACTGTGCGTTGGGGAGGGCTTCAACGACGGTGCCCTCTTGCTTAATTGCCTTCTGTTTTGCCATGCAGTGAACGCTTTCGCGCCATTCGTGGAACAACCTGCGCGCAGCCGGGAGGCCCAAGCCCGCACGCTGTAACGTGATCAGCCCAAGCGTACGCTATCGTACGGGCAATAGGTCCGGTCACGGGAAAATGCCCATCGCCTGGTAGGCCACCGCTACTTTCTCGATGGCGCTGATGAACGCGGCGGTGCGCAAATCGACGTTCTTGTCCTGGCCGAGGCGCCGCAGCTCTCGGTACGCCAGGACCATCGTCTCCTCCAGGCCCGAGTTGACGAGGTCGATCTCGTCGGCGCCGTGCGAGGCTGCGATCAGGTCGCCCGGGTCGATGGTTTGGCCCGTCAGGCGCTCCATCACGTGCAGCATCCGCTCGTGTGAGCCTTGCTCGAAGCGCTTGCTCATGCGGCCGAAGCGCACGTGCTGCAGGTTGCGCAGCCACTCGAAGTACGACACCGTCACGCCCCCAGCGTTGAGGTACACGTCGGGGAGCATGATTACGCCGCGCTCCAGCAGGATCTCGTCGGCGGTGGCGGTGATGGGGCCGTTGGCGCCCTCGGCGATGAGCTTGGCCTGGATGCGCCCTGCATTCTCCTCGGTGATCTGGCTCTCCAGCGCGGCGGGCACCAAGATGTCGCACGGCATTTCCAAGGCTTTGGCGCGATGCTCCAGGTTGTCCGCGTCCGCGAAGTCGAGCACCGAGCCCGTGGCGTGGCGGTGCGCCATGAGCGCCTCCAGGCTGAAGCCGTCGGGGTTGTAGATGGAGCCCTGGTATTCGGCCACGCCCACGATGACGCCGCCGCCTTCCTCGATGTACTTGGCGGCGTGATAGCCCACGTTGCCCAGCCCCTGCACGATGACGCGCTTGCCCTTGAGCCCCGGCGTCAGGCCCAGGGCGTCCATGTCTTCGGCGATGGAGCAGGCCTCGCGCACGCCGTAGAACACGCCGCGTCCGGTGGCCTCCTTGCGTCCACGCACGCCGCCCAGCCCAACGGGCTTGCCCGTGACGCAGGCCAGCGAGTCGAGCGTGTCCTCGGTGAGCGTCTGGTAGGTGTCGGCGATCCACGCCATCTCGCGGCCGCTGGTGCCGTAGTCAGGCGCGGGCACATCCACGCCCGGGCCGATGAAGTTCTTGCGGGTCAGCTCGTAGGTGTAGCGCCGCGTGATCCGCTCCAACTCGGCCGCCGAGTAATGGCGCGGGTTGACCTTGACGCCGCCCTTGGCGCCGCCGAACGGCACATCCACGATGGCGCACTTATAGGTCATCAGCGAGGCCAAGGCTTTGACCTCATCCAGGTCCACGTTCTCGGCGTAGCGGATGCCGCCTTTGGTGGGCAGTTTGTGGTGGCTGTGCTCCGCGCGCCAGGCGGCGATGACCTCCAGCGTCCCGTCGTCGCGGCGTAGCGGGAATTCCATCTGGTAGACGCTGTTGCATAGGCGGATCTGATCAAGTAAACCTTCAGACAAATTTGTGTGCCGAGCCGCCTTGTCGAACATGCGGTCAACTTGTGCAAGGAAATTGGACATAAAGTGTTGATAAACAGGTGGGTTGATGGGAGGGCGGCGTCGATATTAGCGGCCTTGAGGGCAAAGAAAGGGCTTCCAACGGGGTAAATGTTCCGGTCAAGGTCAATTGCCGTAGTCCATTGATTTTGTTACATTTTGCAGTGCGCTACTATCCTGTGACTTGCCGTACCTAACAATGCCTAAACTGAAAAGCGAACCTATTCGCATAGAGAGCAAGAGCACTCACGGCTGGCAAGTGCGGTTCTACTACCGCCTGGAGGGCCAGGTCAAATACCGCTCGAAATTGTTCAGCGACGGCATTCACGGCGGCCGCGACGAAGCCTACGCCGCGGCCATCGCCTACCGCGACGCCGAGTACCCGCGCTACGCCAACGAATACCGCGACCGTGCCATCGAGCCCTACCGCAGACGCGACCGTCGCAACAACAGCGGGGTGCCGGGCATCATGTTCTACGAGCATGAAGGCAAGCGCGGCATGAACGTTCACGTGCGTGGCCACATCCCCGGTGAAGGCAACCAGCTCATCACCAAAACGCTGTCGCTGACCAAGCACGGGCACAAGGGCGCCGTGCGCGAGATCTGCAAGTTCCGGTTCGAGGGGCTCAAGAGGCTGCATGGGCGCAACAACCCGTACCCATCCTGGCAGCATCTCTACAACGAGATCGTGGATCATGTGGGTGCAGAGTATGGCCTGTCGCGCATCAAGGAGCCCAAGAAGCGCGGCCGTAAAAAGCGTACTGAGGTGGGCGATGGCGCCAACACCGTGCTGCCCACGCCGGCCAACGCCGCCACGGTGAGCACCTCGGCCGAAGGCATCCCTGGCATCACACAGCCCACCTTCGACGACCGCAGCATCCTCGCCACCCCGGCCAGCACCGATGTGCCTGGACGCGTCATGAATACGGACGAGGACACGGCTTCCGATACGCCGCTTGCGTGACCGGCGGAGCGCGAGCCGTGCGCGGGGTCCGTGGATTGGGTGAGACGGAAAACCTTCGTATCATCGAGGCCCTGCTGACTCATCCGCGCTGCTATGAAACCCCTCGCCGCCCGCGCCGACGGCCTGCGCCAAAGTGACATCCGTGCCGTCTCTGTGCTCGTCAACGCGGTTGGCGGCATCAACCTGGGGCAAGGCATCTGTGACATGCCCACGCCCAATCCCATCAAGCATGCCGCAAAGGCGGCTATCGATGGGGACCGCTCGATCTACTCGCACCTGGCGGGCATCCGGCCGCTGCGCGAGCGGATTCTGAAGAAGGTGCAGGCGTACAACAGCATCCCCGCCACCTCGCCCGACGAGGTGATGGTCAGCGTGGGGTCCACGGGCGCGTTTGTCTCGGCCGCCTTTGCACTGCTCGATCCCGGCGATGAGGTGGTCTTGTTCGAGCCGTTCTACGGCTACCACCGAGGGATTCTGCCGCTCGCGGGCGCCGTGCCGCGCTTCGTCTGCACCCAACGCCCCGACTTCGCTGTCGATTTCGACGCGCTGCGCGCCACGCTTTCACCCAAGACCAAGGCCATCGTGGTCTGCACGCCTAACAACCCCAGCGGCAAGGTGTGGACGCGGAGTGAAATGACCACACTCATCGCGATTGCGCAGGAGCACGACCTCTACCTCATCACCGATGAGATCTACGAGTACATGGTCTACGACGGGCGCGAGCATGTGTCGCTGGCGTCGCTGCCGGGCGCATATGAGCGGACGGTGACGCTCTCGGGCTTCTCGAAGACGTTCAACATGACGGGCTGGCGGCTCGGCTACGCGGTGGCGCCGCCGCACCTGATCGAGAAGATGGGGCTGCTGAACGACCTGTTCTACATCTGCGCCCCCACACCCTTACAGCATGGCGTGGCAGCTGCGTTCGACATGCCGGAGGCGTACTATCCGGAGATGCTCGACGCCTACACGGCCAAGCGCCAGCTGCTGTGCGAGACGCTAGAGGCCATCGGGTTCGAGTTTGCGTGGCCGCAGGGCGCCTACTACGTGCTGGCCAACTTCGAGCAGCTCTCCAGAGCGCAGCCGGGCTTCGAAGACGACCACGCGGCGGCCCGCACGCTGATCGACCGCGCCGGGGTGGGCACGGTGGCGGGCAACTCCTTCTTCGCCGACCCGGCCGACGGGCGCTACTACCTCCGCTTCTGCTACGCCAAGGAGATGCCCGTGCTCGAAGACGCCTGCCACCGACTCCGAGAGGCGTTCGGCGCCTAACAGCACCCATTACACTACTCAGGTTGCATGTGTCGCGGCGGTGTGCGTCATTACGCGGCGTCCCACCCGCTTCATGATCTCCCCGGTATGTTGCGTCTCTACAGTGCATTAGCGCTGCTGCTGTGCAGCGCTGCCAGCGTGCTCGCCCAGCCCGTTCCGCTCCGCTTCGATGGCGAGCAAGGCGTGCCGTTCATCACGGCGTTCTCGCCCGACGACTACGAGGCCGGGTACGCCAACTGGTCGGCGGTGCAGGACTCATCGGGCGTGCTCTACATCGCCAACAACAGCTCCGTGCTCATCTTCAACGGCAGTACGTGGATGACGCTGGTCATGGGCAGCCCTGCCCTCAGCTTGGCGATAGGACCGAAGGGGCACGTGATGGTGGGCAGCCAAGACACGTTTGGCTACGTCGCGCGGGATAGCCTGGGCAGCCTTCGCTACCACGCGCTCGAGGACCAACTGCCAGAAGGTACGCCTGTCGGTACGGTGTGGCGTATCACCTACTCGGATGGGCGCGCCTACTTCACCGGACGGAGCGCCGTGTTTTGGTGGGATGGGGAGCAGGCAGGCCTCCTCAGCAGTCCCCCCGACCGCTTGGTACTGCTGGCCCAGGTCGAGGACGCCACGTACGGAGCAGACTTCGACCGTGGCATCGTGCGCGTCTCGGGCGATTCGCTGGTGCAGGTCCCCGGCGGTGAGATGTTCGAGGGCGGACCCAACCTTGGCTTCGCCATCATGCCGTATCCCGGCGACGGCCTACTCATCGGGACGAACGGCGGCGAGCTCTTCGTCATCAGGGGCGGCGAGGCCACCCGCTTGCCAACCACGAACGACGCCTTGTTGCGCGACAACGGCATCTACCAAGGCATCCGCCTGCGCGACGGCAACTACGCGCTGGCCCTGCGCAGCAACGGCTTCGTCATCGTCGCGCCCGACGGCGAGCTGGTGATGCACCTCACCAAGCGCCACGGCCTGCCCGATCCGACGGTGCTCTACGTGTACGAGGACCAACAGGGCGGGCTGTGGGCGCTCACCCGAAACGGCGTCGCGCTCGTGGAGTACAGCCAGCCGTGGCTCACCTACGGCGAGCTGCAGGGCATAGCGGGTACCGTGGAGGATCTGCAGCGCCACGAGGGACGGCTCTACGCGGGCGGCTTGGGGGGCGTGAAGCGGCTCACCACCGTAGCCGATGGCGCCGAGGATGCCGCGTTCACCGACTTCGTTTTCCCGGGCGGCCAGGGCAACACCATGTTCGGCGAGCTCACTGAGGCCGATGGCCAACTGCTGGCCAGTGGGCGCACCTCGGTCTTCATCCAGAGCGACGGGGGCTTTCAAGAGCTCTATGCGGATGACGAGCAACAAGGGCTCGGGACCCGGGCCCAGGTCTGGTCAACGCACAATCCTGACGTCATCTATGCGGCAGCAAGTCCCTCGTTCTACACGCTCAGGAAGCAAGCATCGGGTCGGTGGGCCTTCGGGCAGCTCTTCGATGACACAACCTATGCCGAAGTTGACACCGAACTGCTCGGTCTCGTCGAAGTCGGCCCAGGTACGATCCTGGTGATCGCGCGTAACCGCGGCGTGTATCGTGTTTCCGAGCTCGACACGGATGCGCCAACCGTCACCGAAGTCACTGGCATCGAAGACGTGAGCACGCGCCTAGCATCCGCAGGGCTGATGGACACGGGCCATGCCATCTACTTCCATCGCGAGGGCTCACGCAACACCGGGCCCAATTGGTACCGCTACGATGACGAGAGCATCGCTTTCGTGCCTGATTCGCTGCTGGGCGCCTCGTTCGTCGATGGGCGTGATGGGGTCTTCAAGGCCGCTCAGAGCGAGGACGGTACGTGGTGGCTCCGTCTCAGCGAGCAGCGCAACGCGGTGGCGTGGCCCGAAACGGACGGCAGCTACACGCTCGACCTCACTGCCCTCAGCCGCATGCCTAACCAGACGGTCACCGACATCGTGCCCGAGGGCGACAGCCTCGTGTGGTTCAGCACGCGCGATGGCCTCTTCCGCTACGACCGCCGCCGCGCGGCGCCGCCCAACGCCCCGCCGCCCGAGGTGCCCAGCGCGCACATCTTCACCGCCTTCACCTTCGCCGACTCCACCACCTACGGCGGCTGGTACGACGGTGCCGCGCCGCTCACCGCCGAGCAGAACGCGCTGCGCTTCACGTACGGCTGGCCCTACCTCTCCGACCTCGACACCCACACCTACCAGTTCCGCCTCGTAGGCAGCAGCGACGAGTGGTCAGCGTGGACGGACGAGACGCAGAAGGACTATACCAACCTGCCGCCGGGCGGCTACGCGTTCGAGGTGCGGGCGCGCAACCGGGCAGGCGTCGTCAGTGCTCCGGCCAGCTTCGCCTTCGCGGTGGCGCCGCGCTGGTACCAGACGTGGTGGATGCGGCTGCTGTATGCGCTCGTGGCCATCGGCATCGTGGCTGCGGTCACGCGGTACATAGCCCAGCTGCGCCTGAAGCGGCGCCTGCGGCAGCTCGAAGCCGCGCACCGCGTGCAGCAAGAGCGCGAGCGCATCTCCAGCGACCTGCACGACCACGTGGGCGCGCAGCTCTCCAACATCATCTCAGCCGTAGAGCTGGTGCACCTCTCTGCCGAGCACGGCGATGCCGACAAGATGATGCGCTACCTCGACGGTCTCGACGAAGACGCGCGGGGCACGATGGCCCGCCTCCGCGAAACCATCTGGGCGTTGCATAAGGACGAGACCTCCATCGCGGCCTTTGCCGAACAAGTGCGGAAGTTCGCTCGCGAACGGGTGCGCTATACCGAAGGCCTGCACGCCGAGGTAACGCTAGACGCGCCCCAGGCTGCGCAGCACGTCATGCTTCGGCCCACCCAGGCGCTCCAGCTGTTCCGCATCGCTCAGGAGGCCATCTCCAACGCCGTCAAGCATGCCGAGGCCGACACGCTGCACGTCCGCCTCGCCTACGCCGCCGATGGGCAGCTGGCCATGAAGATCCAGGACGATGGGGCGTTCAAGGGGCCAAGCACGGCACTCAACGAGGGGTATGGCATGCAGACCATGCGCGACCGTGCGGCGCAGATCAACGCCAACCTGACGGTGTCGGGCTCGGCCCGGGGGACGGAGGTGGCGGTGCAGATGCCGCTGGAAGAGGACGCGATGGCCGTGGCGTGAGCCCAGTCGCTCAGGCTGCCCGCCGCTCGATGGCGAAGAGCGACACGTCGTCGTCGAACGCGTCGGAGCCGCGCCAGGTGATGAGCGAGTCGTGCAGCGCTTCGAGCGTCGTGTCGAGCGGCTGCTCCGTGGAGACGCGCAGGTGATCAATCAGGCGCTCCGTGGTGAACATCTCGCGGTCCGGGTTCAGGCATTCGGTCACGCCATCCGAGTAGAGCACGAGGCGGTCGCCGGGCTGGAGGTAGACGCTATACTCCTCCTCGTCGTACGTCATGTCGGGGATGAGACCGAGCGGCAGCCCGCCTTCGCCCACGGCAATGGTTTCGTTGTTGGGCTTGATGAGCAGTGGCGACGGGTGGCCCGCCTGACCCAGCAGCACCTTGCCCGTGTCCATGTTGATGATGCCGTAGATCATCGTGAAATACTGCATCGCGTCGTCGTCGGCCTGGAAGCTGTTGTTGAGCTTGGCCAGAATAGCCGAGGGCGTCAGCGTCTCGCGGTCTTGGTGTGCGTAGTCGTTGCCGATGAGGTCTTGCGTCAGCATCTTGCTGATCGTCACCGAGAGCATAGCGGCCGGGATGCCGTGCCCTGCCACGTCCCAGATGTAGAACGCGAGGTGGTTCTCGTCGAGCTGGACGAAGTTGAAGCCATCGCCGCCCACCACTTCGCAGGGCTGGAAGATCCAGTCGATGGCGTAGTTGTTGAACGACCGTTGCGACGCAGGAAGCAGGCTCTTTTGGATCTCTGCCGCCGCCTTCAAGTCGCGCTGGATGGTGTCGTAGGCTTCGCGAATCTTGAGGTTTTGCTCGGCGAGGTCACGCTCCAGCGCCACCACGCGCTCGCCCGAGCGGAGCCGCACGCGCAGCTCATGCTCGTCGAACGGCTTCGGCATGAAGTCGTCGGCACCGGCCTCGATGCCTTCGATGATGTCTTGCTTGGTGTTGCGCGCCGTGAGCAGGATGAAGTAGATGTAGCGCCCCAGGTCCGTTTGCCGGATGCGGGCGCACAGGTCGATGCCGTTGAGCTGGGGCATCATCCAGTCGCTGATGACAAACTGGATGGGCTGCTCTTGCAGGATGGCCCACGCTTCCTCGCCGTCGGCCGCCTCTACGACCTCGTGCCCAAAGCGCGAGAGGCAGCGCTTCAGAATCATCCGGATCAACCGGTCGTCGTCTACGATGAGGATGTGCATGAGGCGGGTGTATTAGTGGGCCGTCCGTGGGTGCGGATGCATCACCTCATGTATCGGCCGCGCCGCGCACGGTTAAAGCGGTGTGCCTCCAGCATCACACGCGTACTCATCCACCCGCGAACAAGTCGAAGAGGTTGCCCAGCGTCGATGTGCGGGCTTTGTAGACCTCGGTGTAGCCACAGCGGCTGCATGAAACCGTGCTGAACTTCTTGTTTTGGACGTCGAAGACCTTGGCCAAGCGGCCGCCCGTGGCGCGAAACTCATCCACGTCGTAGTCGCGGTTGTGGCACTTGGGGCAGGCCCAGTTCGGATGCTGCATGGCAGGGGAGTAGCTGGTGGAAACGCGTGCAGGGTGGCTGTACGGGCAGGCTCGGGACGAAGTTGTTGAGGCATTGTGACTCTTGACATACAATTAATATATCAGTAGCATAACAGTACCTCTTTCGTCTAGCATGCACGACTATGAACTGGCACGGCATCTTTCCGGCCGTCACGACGCAGATCCACGCCGATGGCGCGCTCGACACCGACGGCACGGCGCAGCACATCGACGCGCTCATCGGGGCGGGCGTCCACGGCATCATCACCACGGGCTCCCTCGGCGAGAGCAGCACGCTCACGCCTGACGAGAAGCTGACCGTGCTGCAGGTGGCGATAGACGCCAGCGCGGGGCGGGTGCCCGTGCTCATGGGCGTGGCCGAGAACACCACCACCGCCACCAGCGCCCTCGTGGCGCGTGGCACCGCCCTCGGCGCCGACGGCTTCATGGTGCTGCCGCCCATGATCTACCCCACCGACCGCCGCGAGACGCTCCACCACTTCCGCACCGCAGCCCGTGCCGCCGAGCGACCGCTGATGCTCTACAACAACCCGGTCGGCTACCGCGTGGATGTCACGCCGGAGATGGTCGAGGAGCTGGCCAGCGAGGACGCGTTCGTGGCCATCAAAGAGTCATCCGACAACGTCCGCCGCCTCACCGACATCGTCAACCGGGTGGGCGACCGCTATGCGCTCTTCACGGGCGTTGACGACCTGGCGCTGGAGAGCCTGCTGCTGGGCGCCGTCGGCTGGGTGGCTGGGCTGGTGGGGGCCTTCCCGAAGGAAACCGTCGCCATCTACGACCTGGTGCAGGAGGGTCGATTGGAAGAAGCGCGGGCGCTCTACCGCTGGTTCATGCCGCTCTTGCATCTCGATGTGTCCACCAAGCTCGTGCAAAACATCAAGCTGGCGCAGCATGCCGTGGGGTATGGCACCGAGCACGTGCGCGAGCCGCGCCTTCCGCTCGTGGGCGCAGAGCGGGCGCATGTGCAGGCCGTTATCGACGCGGCGCTGGCCGTGCGGCCCACCCTCTAGCACCCCAGCCGCCTAGTATCGTGACGACGCATCGGCAGACCAAGGCAGAGCAGGCGTATGCCATCGTGGAGCAGCTGGTGGTGACGCTGGAGCTGCCGCCCGGCCACGTGTTCTCGGAGGCCGACCTCGCCCAGCGCATCGGCATCGGCCGCACGCCGCTACGCGAAGCCCTGCAACGCTTGGCCTACGAGGGGCTGCTTCAGGCGATGCCGCGCCGAGGCATCCGCGTGACAGCCATCGAAGCGGGGGGCTTCCTCGGGCTGCTGAAGACGCGGCGCGTGCTGGACAGGCTGCTGGCGGCCAACGCGGCGGCGCATGCCACCGCACCGCAGCGCCAAAGCCTCCAAGACTGTGCTGCCGCGATGCTGCAGGCCGGGCGGTCTGGCGATGTGCACGCCTTCATGGCCGCCGACCAGCAGAGCGACGTGTGGCTCAACGCCGCCGCCGCCCTCCCATTTGCCTCGCGGGCCGTGGCGCCGCTCCACACCCACTGCCGCCGCTTCTGGATGCAGCACCGCCACCGCGCCGACCTGGACCGCTCGGTGGCGCTCCACCTCGACCTGATGCAGCACGTGGCGAGCGGAGCCGCCAACCCTGCCGCGGCCGCCAGCGATGCCCTGCTGGACTACTTGACGGCCTTCGCCCGCAAGGCCCTGCGGCTGGAGTGAACGCGACCCGTGCAGGGTGGCATGGCGCGGGCGCACAGGCGCGTATCATCTAAGTTGCTCACACTCACGTCACAAAGGCTGCAATCTTCACGCAGATCCCACCGCCCGGCGCAGAACTAAGCCTTGCGCAGACGATACATTTGTGTAACACGTCTGTTACAGGACACAGAGGGTTCGCCTATGCAACGGTTCCTCACCCTGGCCATCATCGGCCTCTTCGCCGCGTGCTCCTACACGAGCACTGAGCAGGACCTGCAGCGCCACCAAGCCGCGTTCGTGCACGACGCGTTCGCCCACGCAGGCGACTACCACTGGACGTTCCAGCTGATGGGCACCACCCAGCACTCCGCCCACACCTTCTTCGCCGACAGCATCCAGTACCGCATGACGGGCAAGGTGTACTCGACGGATTACACGATGCAAAAGCTGTCCTACGACGCGGCCAGCAGCAAGTGGATCGGGCAGGACGAGGCCGGGTTCGTCTACGCGCTGTTCTTCAAGGATGCCACCGACTCGACGCTCACCATCTACAAGCGCAAGTGCAAGGAGGCCGGCTTGGAGGAAGCCCTCGCCTTCGGTCGCCCCGCCGATGACGCCACCACCGACCACGGCTGGAACGTCTACACCCTCGGCAACCGCGACGCGCTCGACCGCCTGCCCGTGACGGGCGCCTTCGGGCACGACCAGGATGCGCTGCACCTCACCGATGGCGTGGTCACGTGGAACGGCCGCGCCTTCCAGAAGCTGAGCTATCACGCGGGCGAGCGCCGCTGGGTGGGCCACGCCGACAGCCTCTACCTCCAGGTGTTCATCCAAGACGCGCTTGACGACGAGGACGGCATCGTGCTCTCCGTGGCCGAGCACACCGACATGGAAGCCGCCTATCGTACCACGCACGCCACCGCCGCCTTCGCCCGCTACAGCCGCCCGTAACCTCCAAGCGCTCCAGTCCTATGCTTGCTTATCTCAAACGGCTCCATCCGCTCAGTCCACAACACGTGTTGCGGTGGCGCTACCGGGGCGTCTTGCCCGGGCGACGCAGCACCCAACGGCGGTCTATCGCCGAGCGTAAGCACTGGCAGCCACCCGCCTCGGCGCTCCGCGCCTCCGTGCCCACCGTCTGGACGACGAACGTACACAACGAATGCCAGAGCTAGCGCCCACCACCTCGTGCGGCGGCTCGACCGCCCGCACAGCCGCCGAGGCGTTGCCGTGCGCCACCGACGTGTGCGGAACCTGCCCGCTGACTATGCTGCGACGCCTCGGAGCGCTCAAGATCAGCGCCAAGGCACCCGCCGAGGACGACGGCATGATTATGCTTCCCCTCAGCGACCCCGCTCCTGCTGACCTCGCCAGCTAGAACGATGCATCCATCTCGCGCATCAGCAGGTCTTGCTCCTCGGCGGTGAACTGCTCAAAGCCCTCGGCCTCATCGCCAGCCTGGGGTTGTGCAAGCGGCGGGCGGTGGGCCACCAGCGATTGCACGGCCTTCGCCACCCCCACGGCGGCGCCTACAAAGATCGCGGTGCGTAAGAGTCGAATCATCGGTCTACTTGATGGTAAAGAGGGCGATGTAGAGGAAGACGCCGCCCAAGGCGATGCCCATCATAACGCTCAGCGTGATAAAATAGGCCACGGTAATGGTGACCGACTTGAACGCCGTCACCCACGGCCCCTGCTCGTATACGCGCCGGGCAGCAAACCACACGTACATGATCATACCCAGCGTAGTCACAGCCGTCCCCAGCCAGATGTCGATGTGGTGCAGCCCAAGCGCCGTCATCCCCATTAAGAACGTGAACACGAAGAGGTGGAGGGTGAAGATGAGGTGTTCGTAATAGTACTTGTGGTTGTAGAGCACTTTCATGCCCACGGCAAAGAGCGCCACCACCATGATCATCAGCAGGGAGAGCGTGCTATTATAGCTCCGGTTGATGCGCCCCCGTATCTCGCGCTCGCTGAACCCCGTGCGCTCGGTCAGCTTCGCCATGAGGTCGCGGTAGTTTTCTAACGACTGCTGTTGGATATCGGTACCCAGGCCGTAGTCTACGGCTTCGTATTGGCCGTCTTCGATCTCAATGCCAAACAGGATGTCAGTGATGACAAACGGCTGGGCGATGGAGATGACGAAGAAGTAGATGGCGCTCACGCTGAAGTACATGGTGAGCGGCCGTAGGAACGACACGCGTCGGCCCTGCAGGTGGTCGCGCGTGAGCTGGCCGGGCTTCATGAGCAGCGTCTTGTAGCTGCGCCAGAAGCGGCGGTCGAGGAAGAAGATCTCTTGCGCCAGATGGTGCATGACCGCCCGCAGGTTGTAGGCGTGCTTGAGGTCCATCTGCTCGCCGCAGTCGGGGCAGAACGCACTCGCGCTGGGTCGTTCGCAACTGGGACACGGTTTTTCTGCTGTCGCTGCTGCACCGTCGCCGCCGGCCTCTTCGAGCGGGGCGACCTCCATCGTCGTCGACATGGTTGATTGGGTCGTGAGAGTTTCCGATGTTCTACAACCATGTAAAGATACAAAGAAACGCGCATGTTTAACATTCCGCAGGCTCACCACGCTAGCTCGTTACGACTGGTATGCTGAATTCCGTCGTTGCCACAACCGCGTTGTATTTGCATTTCCTGGCGGTTATCGTGCTGGCGGGGAGCCAGACGCACAACCTCGTGCTGGTGTGGGGCTACTGGCGTGGCCGCTTCCGCATCCCGCTCGAAAAGCGCTACGTGCCGATAGCATTCTGGTCCTATGTGGCCGTGGTGGTGTTCGGGATGATCGTGTATCCGCTGTTCCGCGTGGAGGTGCGCGCCGCGTATTTCGACCCCTCGCTGCCCTGGGCCACCGGCCTGTTCGAGATCAAGGAGCATTTGGTCGGCGTGGGGCTGGGGTTGTTCGCCGCCTACGTAGGCATGAGCCGCTCGCTCAACCCTAAAACCGACCGGCGTGGGCTGGTGCTCTACACCGTGCTCGCGGTGTTGCTCTACCTGATC
>JBCCMF010000060.1:0-18810 GCA_039026435.1 Bacteroidota bacterium | reverse complement strand
GATTCAGGAGACTACATGTATTCTCACTTGCTTCCATTCAGGACAGGTTACCTTTACTCGGACATCGCTAATGGTGTCTTTTATGCAATACAGGATACACTAATTAACGTTTTTGAGGTAAAATAGATGACTATGATTTCGAAAAGCACAAAAACCCCTAAATGGTTAGAGTGGGCGGCTCATTCACTTCTGGTTGTTGCCATTGCATTCTTCGCTGTGAGCTACTTCTCAAAGGAGAACACTGAGCAGAATACAGCTTCTCAAGTTGCGGATGTGTCGAGCTTGAAAGACAGTTACGACTTAGCAGTTGAGCCACAGCTCACAGCAATACTGATTGTGTCCCCCACATGTATTTTTTGTGAGAGGAGCATGGATTACTATGCCAAGTTAAGTAGAGACTTTATAAATGATGATCATGTCGAGATCATTGCTTTCATGTCGGAGTCAGCAAATCGCCAGTTGCAGGTAGGTGTATTTGAAAAACATGATGTGCAGATATATAGTCTAATTTCGATACCACTGGAGGAATATGATATTGTATCGGTTCCTGATTTTTACCTAGTGAATAGAAGCCAGGAAATAGTATATTCTCATTTAGGGATGCTTACTGAAATTGAGTATTCAGAAATAGAAGAGACTTTGATAAGTTTTGCAAGAGAAGAGTAATGCAAAGTTCAACTCCCTAACATATGTTCAGTGCTTGCGCTGGGCAAGAGCCTTCAAGATCACCTACTCAGAGACGAATTTCTCACCTGCATCGGTCAACTTACACAGCCGATGAGTGAAGCCTTGTCGTGCTGAGTAGCGATCTGGACCTGATCTGCACGGTAGGACCGATAGTCCCGTTCAGCTGCATCACAGCTTGTCCAGGTTTATCTCTAGCTTGCATACACAAGCAGGTTCCGTAGAGACGGCCCAAGTCTTGCAGGCGCGTCTTCCCGCGCAATGTACTTGCGGCTCGCCCTGAGGAATTGCCGGATTACTAGTTGGTGCTTGTGTAGACCATAAGTCACAGTCGTTGATTGAAGACGATTAGCAGATTGGTGTCATAGAAATACACCTGTCGGCATTGGAAACGTATGTCGGAGCAATCTAGATTAGGCCCTACCCACTAGGTGCCTAGTCCAATCTCGAAGCAAATCATTGTAATACTCAGACCGTACAAGCATTGTAGGCGGTTCGGTATTTGCAAAGAGTGATAAAGGGAACTAAACGATACATGTAATTGACAAGTCGCCCATTCCCAGTGAATTTGCCAATACTGCTACTTCTAGTGGTAGCATTCTCCTGTAGTGAAGCGTCATCGCAATTGAACTCAGGTATACAGTCGCTCAATGAACAATCTGGAGCAGATGTTGAGCGACGTGCCAACGTAGCAGTATTGGCCGCCGCCCGGTCCAAGGTAGTGCTGAGAGCCGAGGCAACAGGCCGCATGGTTGCGTGGAGAAAGATTCAAGTTGGTGCCGAGCGTAGCGGGACAGTGAAGCAATGGCCGCACAAAGAAGGCGCGGTCGTGTCAACAGGTGCACTGCTGGTTCAGATTGACGCACGTGAGGCGGTCATTGACTACGAGGAAGCACAGGCCGAATTGCTCAAAGCGCAGACCGACTACGCTATTCGCTTGTCCGACTCCCGTGAGGGGGCTGTGGATACGACGAAGGTGGCGGCTGCCCGTGTGCATTGGGATACCGTGCGACGAGGCGTTGAAGCCGGAACATACACGGCTGCTGAGGCCGACGAGGCTCGCCGTGCGTTTGAGTCGGCTGTCATACGAAGCGGTGGGCGCCGCAGCGAGGTACAGGCCGTCACCATCGGTCTTGCTCAAGCCGAGCAGCGCGTAGCCCGCGCGGCGCTCGAACTCGACCGCACCGCCGTGCGCGCACCTTTTGCTGGCCGCATCGCTGATGTAGAGGTGGAGCAAGGCCAGCGCATCGGCATAGGCGAGACGCTCTTCCGCCTGCTCGACGATCACCGCATGAGGGTGGAGGTCGATGTGCTGGAGGCCGACCTCGTACGTATCAAGCGTGGCGCCAAGGCATCCGTGCGCATTCCCGCGCTTGATGATCGCATCATCGAAGGCGAGGTCTATGCCATCAACCCCCAAGTGGATGTGGAGGCGGGCACGGGCAGAGTGACGGTGGTGGTACCCAACCCAGGGCGAACCCTGGTGGCGGGGCTCTTCTGCTACGTCTCCTTGGAAGTAGGACAGCTTGAAGACCGCATCGTGGTCCCCAAGGAGGCTATACTCGTCCGTCAAGGGCGCGATCTCGTCTTCAAGGTCGAAGACGGGCGAGCGCAGTGGGTGTACGTCACGGCCGGGGTGCGTGCGGGTGACTGGGTCGAGGTCACGGAAGGAGTTGCCCCTGGCGATTCAATCGCAGTAGACGGGCACTTCGCGCTGGCCCACGATGCCCCTGTACGGGTGAGCGCTGTGCTCGAGGGTTATGGCATGGAGGGCGAGTAGAAGAACGAGTAGCGTGAGGACGAACATGACCAAGCAGCAGGGCGGAAATCAGCACAGATACAGGATACCTCCTGGGATGCCATGCGTGCGCTGATTGCGGTGTGTTTCCAGCGGCCTGTGGCTGTGACAGCCTTCTATGTGCTGGCGCTGGCGCTCGCTGCCGTGGCCTATGTCCGGCTCCCCGTAGCGCTCTTGCCCGACCTCCGCTTCCCGACGCTTGTCGTCTGGACGGCCTACCCAAGCGTGGCACCCGGACGTGTGGAGCGGGCGGTGACCGAGCGCATCGAGGAAGCCGTAGCGGGAACGGAAGGCCTACAGCGCATGACTTCGCGCACCATCCTCGGCGGCGCGCTCGTGCGGCTCGACTTCGGCTGGAACGCCGACCTCGACCTGGCCATGCTCAGCGTTCGTGAGCAGCTCGACCGCCTGGGCAATGCCCTCCCCGAAGCGGCCGAGCGCCCCATCGTGCTCCGCATCGACCCCACTGATGAGCCCATGATGTGGGTCGCGCTCCGCAGCGCAGGCCAAGGCGGTGCGCAAGACCTCGTCGGACTCAAGCTCGTCGGGCGTGAGGTGGTGGCGCGGCGCGTGGAGCAGCTCGACGGCGTGGCTCGCGCCATCGTGACGGGTGGCTACGAGCGCCAGATCGACATTGACCTCGACATGGCGCGGCTGGCGGCCTACGACCTCGGCATCGACGACATCGCGAGTCGGCTACGGCTGGCCAACGTGGCGCTGCCGGGCGGCATGATCCGCCGTGGGCCGTTTCGCTTCGCCATCGAGGTGAGCGGCGAGTTCGCCTCGCTCGTTGACATCGAGCAAACCGTCATCTCCAGACCCGAGGCGCCCATCATCCGCCTCGCCGATGTGGCCCGCGTGCGCGAAGGCGTGGCCGAGCGGCAAGGGCTAGTGCGCTTGGATGGTGAGGAGACGCTGCTGCTGCTCATCGAGCGCAAGCCCGATGCCAACACCGTAGACACGGCGGCGGAGGTGCGCGAGGTGCTCGACGAGCTGCGGCAGGCGCTCCCCGGCATTGCGCTGGACGTAGTCGTGGACGAGAGCGTGTTCATCGAGGAGGCCATCGACGGCGTCGTGCAGGCGCTGTGGCTGGGCGGCGTGCTCGCCATCCTCATCCTCTACGCGTTCCTACGCCGCGTGCGCATGCTGCTCACGATGGCCATCGCCGTGCCGCTCTCGCTTGCCATCACGTTGGTGCTCTTCGAGGTACTGGACGTCTCGTTCAACCTGATCTCGCTGAGCGGATTGGCCTTGGGCGTGGGCATGCTGGTGGACAACGCCATCATCGTCGTGGAGAACATCGCCCGGCTGCGCGAGACCGGGCTCAAACCGCGTGAGGCAGCCCGACGGGGCGTCACCGAAGTGGCGGGTGCCATCACGGCGAGCACGCTGACGACCATCGCCGTCTTTCTGCCGCTCACGTTTGTCGATGGCCTCGCGGGACAGCTCTTCAGGGATCAGTCGCTCGCGGTCGTTGGCTCGCTCGTGGCCTCGCTCATCGTGGCGCTCACGGCGGTGCCGCTGATGGCGCTCTGGGCTGAACGCGCTTCCGCCAAGAAGATGCTAGGCAAGGCAGCACCGGCCGCTAAGAAGGCCGAGTGGCGGCTGTACGAGCGCATCCTCACATGGTGCCTCGCCCATCGGGTATCCGTCGTGGCGTGCGTGCTGTTGCTGATGGTGGCGGGGCTGGGCGTCGGGTGGAGCCTGCCGCGCGCGGTCGTGCCCACGACCAACCAAGGCCGTGCCGAGGTACACCTGAGCCTACCGCCGGAGTCCGACCTCAGCTTGGTCGATGCCGAGGCGCAGTCCGTGGGCGATGGGCTCCTGCTACTACCGTCGGTGGAGCAGGTCCTGGCCGACATCGGCGAACGCGATGAAGCGCGGCTCGACCTGGACCCGCGCCCGCGCTACGAAAGCGTGCTTACTGTGCTCTTAGCCGAAGGAAAGAATGAACAAGCCCTCCGCGATGTGATAGCCTCCGAGGCGAGTCCGTGGGCGGGAAGCAGCGTGCAGCTTGAGGTCAAGCCCATCCGTACGCAGCTCGAGCGTCTGCTCACCTCAGAGGATGCCGACCTGTTCATCGATCTCATCGCCGAGGAGCGTGCCGTACTCGCCGAGGGGACGCCTGCCCTGCTGGACGCATTGCAAGAGGTACCGGCCCTCGCCAACGTGCGCGAGGCCGACGCGCTGAACGTGCCCGCGTATCGCATCCTGCTCGACCGGGATGCCATGCAGCGCTTCGGCGTGGCCTCGAACGTGCTCACGACCTACATCGAGGCCGCCGCACGTGGGCGCCGGGCGACCGAGCTGCGCACGGTGAACGAGGAGGTGCCGCTAGTGCTCCGCTCCCGCCGCGAGCAGTCCATTGATGAGCTGCTGGCCCAGCGCATCCCGACGCCCTCGGGCCTGCTGCCACTAGGCGCCTTCGTGCGCGCCGAGGCCGTGTCGCTGCCCGCCTCGCTCATCCGCTCGCGCCAAACCTCCGTCGTGCGCCTACTCGCCGATGTGGCCCCCGGTGCAGGCTTGCAGGACGCCGTTCAGGAGGCCGAGACGGTGCTGCGCGCTGCCATGCCCGCTGGCACGCGCTTCCAGGTGGGCGGCAGCAACGAGGCGTTCCTCTCCAGCCTGCGCGCCGTGGGCCTGACCATGCTGATGAGCGTCGTCCTGGTCTACCTCATCCTGACGGCTCAATTCGAGAGCCTCGTCCAGCCGCTGATCGTGCTCGCGATTGTGCCCATCGCGCTCGCCTGCGTGGGCTTCGTGCTCTGGGCGACAGGCACAAGCCTCAACCTGATGAGCCTTACGGGCTGCGCGGTGCTCATCGGTATTGTGGTCAATGACGCCATCGTCAAGGTCGAAGTCATCAACCAGCGCCGCGCCGAGGGCTTCAGCATCGACGAGGCCATCCACGAGGCGGGCCGCGACCGCATCCGCCCGATCATCATGACGACGCTGACGACCGTGCTGGGGCTCGCGCCGCTGGCGCTTGGCATCGGCGAAGGAGCTGAGCTGCGGCAGCCGCTGGCCATCGCCATCGCGGGCGGCCTGCTACTGGCCACGGGCCTCACGCTCTTCGTGACGGGTACGCTCTACAAGATCGGCGTCCGGGCCGAGCCCGTCGCTGCCTCCTGACACCGCCGCCATGCACCTAAGCCGGGTCACCTGGGCGCTTGCCCTCATCATCTGCGGCATGTTCATGCTGAGCCGCACGCCGCTGGAGTGGACACCAGAGGTGGAGTTGCCTGTAGTGCGCATCAACGCCGTGTGGTCCGGCGCCTTCCCGCGCGCGGTGGAGCGTTACGTGGCGGTGCCGATTGAGCAGGCTGTGCAGCGCGTGCCAGGCACGGCTAGGGTTGAGACGTATGTGCAGGAGGGGTCAGCGCTCATCACCGTCTCTGTTGCCGAGGGGCAGTCGGTGGGGCACTATGTGGCGCAGTTGAACGAGCAGCTGGCCCTGGTGCGGCGCCAGCTGCCCGACCGCGTGGTGCCGCGCCTGACGCGCCAGGTGCCGGAGGCGTTGCGCGATCAGCAGGGCTTCATGACGTGGCAGCTCATCGGACCGCAAGCGCCCGATGCCCTCCGGGAGCTGGCCGAGGCGCAGGTGGCACCCAGCTTGCGCAGCCTGCCGGGCTTAGAGGAAGTCGAGATACGCGGCGGGCAACAACGTGCGCTCCACGTGGTGCTCGATCCCGCACGTCTCAGCCGGTATGGCGTGACGTCGGATGTCGTACAACAACGCCTGCGCGAGCTGACACAGGGCGCTGCCTACGGCGAGCTGCGCGGGCAGCGGCAGAGCTGGCTGCTCCTGACCGAGGCCGAAGCCGACGTGCGCACGTGGCAGGATCTGCCCGTATACTCTCCGTCGGGTGCTCGCCTCCTCCTGAGCGACCTGGGCACAGTCCGCCTCGGCGCGGCTCCTCTGCAATCGATCAGCCGGATTGATGGCAAGAACGTGGTCACGCTGACCCTCAGCCGCGCACCCGGCAGTCACCTCATCCGCACCGCCGAGCGCGTCTACGACCAGATGGCGCAGCTAGAGGCGGATCTGCCCAGCGGCACGCTCCTCGACGTGGCCGACGACCGGAGCGAGGACGTGCGCGCCGAGCTAGACGACCTGAAGTGGCGCGGCGGCATCGGGCTGCTCCTGGTGCTGGCGGTGCTCACCGCCATGCTGCGCAGCGCGCGCGCCGTCGTGGTTGTGCTGATCAGCGTGCTCTCGGCGCTCTCGGTGGCGTTCATCATGCTGAACCCGCTGGGCCTGACGCTCAACGTGCTCACCATCGCCGGGCTGGCCCTGGTGTTTGGCCTCCTGGTGGATAACGCGGTCGTCGTGGCCGAGCAGATCATGCACGGGCAGGCGCGCGGGCTGACGCTCGGCGAGGCGGTGCGCGAGGCGAAGCAGGCGGTCATGCTGCCGCTGGTGGGCGGCACGCTCAGCACCATCGCCGTGCTGGCGCCACTGGTGTATCTCAGCGGCGAGCTGCGCACGCTCTTCCTGCCCTTCGGCGTGCTGGTGAGCATCTCGCTGGGCGCCTCGCTGCTGAGTGCGCTGGTTGTGATTCCCGCCATGAGCATCTGGCTAAAGAAGCCTGCCAAGGCGAAGCCGAGGCGAGCACAGCGCAAACGCCTCCGCCGGGTTTGGCGCGCCGTGGCCACGGTGCCGTACCGCGTGGTGGGGCGCTTCAGGTGGATCACGCTGACCGTGCTGCTCTTGGCGCTGGGTGCTCCGCTGTGGCTCTTGCCGCAAGAGATCATACCCGATGACGACGCCACGCCGCGCGCCGTGTGGTGGGCCGAGGCCTACAACGCCACCATCGGCGCCGAGGCTGTGCGGGAGGTGCGAGAGTGGCTCGACCCGCTCATCGGCGGCGTGAGCCGGTGGGCCTACCGCACCGTCGATGTGTCGCGGTGGTCGCGGGACATGCGCCCGGAGGTGTCGGTGCGCATCGGCGTGCCGCCGGGCGTGCCCATCGCCACCACCGACTCGCTCATCCACGTCTTCGAGGCGATGGCCTTGCGGTCATCGGCCGTCGAGCGGACGCTCGTGAACGTGAGTGAGCGTAGCGCGTCCCTGCGCGTACAGTTCACCGAGGCCGGGCTGGAGACGGCGGAGCCGTATGCGTTGCGCGAGCGGCTTATCCAGCGCGCCGTGAACACGGGCGGAGTGCAGCTGTCTGTGGGCGGGCTGATCCCAGAGGGGTATTTCAGCGGCGGCGGCGGTAGCATGTCCGGGTATCGCCTCGTCGCGTACGGTCCCAACTACGACGACCTCGAAGCCCTGAGCGAGCGCCTCGCCGATCAGCTCAAGAGCGCCAGCCGCCGCGTGGCCGAGGTGAACATCAACGCCCCTCGGTTCGGCTTTCGCTCCTTCGAGCAGTACCGGCAGTTCCTGCGCCTGCGCTGGGGCGCCGAGGAGGCGCTGCAGACGGGCGTGAGCGGGCACGCGCTGGCCGCCGCCATGCGCCCCGTGCTAAACAGTCGGTTCCCCGTCGTCTACGCAGACCTCGACGGCACCCCCAAGCTGCCCATCTACGTGCGCCTGGCCGGCACCGAAACCATCGACGTCACCACCTGGCTCGAAAACCCGCTGCCCGTCACCGCCGCCCGCGAGATCAAGCTCGACGCCCACGCCGACGTGAGCGTGCACACGATGCCGCACGCCATCGAGCGCATCGACCAGCAGTACCGCCGCCACATCAACGTCGACTACCGGGGGCCCTTCAGGCTGGGCCGTGAGTTTCTGGAGCGCGAACTGGCGGCGTTCACCGTGCCCGCAGGCTACCGGATGGATTTTAGCCAGTCGTTCTTCTTCACGGAGGATGTGCAGTCTACGTTTGGCTGGCTGCTCCTGGCCACACTGTTCCTGGTCTACCTCGTCACAGCAGCCGTATTCGAGTCATGGCGCCTGCCGCTCGTGGTACTCGCCAGCGTCCCGATGGCCATCATCGGGGTGGGCCTCGGCTTTATCTGGACCGACGCCGTATTCGCCGAGGGCGCCTTCATCGGCGCCATCCTACTTGTGGGCATTGCCGTCAACGATAGCATCTTGCTGGTGGACCGCTACCGCACCTACCGCGCGCGTCGCCCGCACGGGGCACGCAGCCCCGCCATCCGCCTCGCCGTGCGCGACCGCCTGCGGCCCATGTGGACCACCACGCTCACATCGGTGGCCGCGATGCTGCCGCTCCTGGTGATGCCGGGCGAGAGCGAGTTCTGGATTGGTCTGGCCGTGACCGTGACGGGCGGCCTCATCGCGTCCACGCTGCTGGCACCGCTGGCCACGGTCGCACTACTCGCTGGGCGTAAGCCGATGTCGCAAACATCCGCCAAAACGGCGCTGCTGGCGCAATAGATGCGGGGCGAGGCAGTGGGCTACCGTTCTTCGCCCAGTCTGGTGCCCTCCCTACACCCGCTTACGGGGATGCTTCTGTCAAGCGACCCAGCCGTCGCCACTCGGGCCGGGTTCGGGCGGGGCATGCACCTCGGGGCGCCACGAGTAGGCGTAGTTCGGGTCTTCGTGTGCCAGCGCCACGGACGTCAACTTCAAGGGGTGGAACGTATCCACCATGACGGCCAGCTCCTCGGTGCCCTCCTTGCCAATCGAGGCCTCTGCCGTGCCAGGATGCGGGCCGTGCGGGATACCACCGGGGTGCAGGGTGAACGAGGCGCGGTCAATGCCTTTGCGGCTCATGAAGTCGCCCTCGGCGTAGAACAAGACCTCGTCCGAGTCGATGTTGGAGTGGTTGTACGGCGCCGGGATAGCGTTGGGATGGTAGTCGTACTTGCGCGGCACAAACGAGCACACCACGAAGTTGCGCCCCGTAAACATCTCGTGCACCGGCGGCGGCTGGTGCACGCGCCCCGTGATGGGCTCAAAGTCGTGGATCGAGATGGCGTAGGGGTACATGTAGCCATCCCACCCTACCACGTCGAACGGGTGGTGCCGCAGGTGGTAGCTGTGCAGCCAGCCGTGTTTGGCGATGCGCACCTCAAAGTCGCCCGCCTCGTCGTAGGTCAGCAGCTCCGTGGGCGGCCGGATGTCGCGCTCGCAGAACGGGCTGTGCTCCAAGAGCTGCCCCTGGGTGTTCATGTAGCGCTTCGGAAACCGCACCTCCGACATCGACTCGATGACCAGCAGGCGCGGGTCGGTGCCTTGCGCAAAGCGCCAGCGGTGGGTGATGGTACGCGGCACGTGCACGTAGTCGCCCTGCGCGAAGGTGACCACGCCGTGCGTAGACTCCAGCCGCCCTTCGCCCTGGTGCACATACACCAGTTCGTCGGCTACGGCGTTGCGGTAGAAGTAGTCCATCGCCTCCGTGGGCCGCGTGACGGCCAGCCGCACATCGCTGTTGCCCATGATGTACTGCCGCCCGCTCAGCCAGTCGCCACCCTGCGGTACCTCAGCGCCTTTGATGTGTCGGTGCTGCAGGAAGTCCTGGTCGGCGTAGGTGACGTGGTACGGCCGCCGCTCGCCGATGCGGTCTACCAGCGTGGGTGGATGCAGATGGTACACAATCGACGAGATGCCGCTGAAGCCTTCGGCGCCCACCACCTCTTCCGAGTGCAGCGAGCCGTCGGGCTTGCGGAATTGCGTGTGCCGCTTCTGCGGCAGCTGACCTAGGCGAACGTAGTGCGGCATGGCAGTGGCGATTCAAGCAAGTGGACGATGAAAAGAAGATACGCCGGAAGCGGGCGAGGCGTGTAGCGCGGTCCTCCCGATGCGCATTAACGAGGAGGGATCTCCTGCGATTGCGGATGGCATGGCCTCAGCGTGGGAGATCCTTCGGCTTCGCTCAGGATGACAAGGAGGCGTCGTGCCGGACTTCGGCCCCAAGACCCAAAGCGCGAAGCGCGTTCTAAGACCGAACGTGAGCGGACGAAGCGACGAACGAGCGTAGCGAGCCCTCCCGGCAACCGCGAACGTCACAGATTGCCGCGCCGGGCTTGCTCGCGCTCGATGGCCTCGAAGAGCGCCTTGAAGTTGCCCTTGCCAAACGACCGCGCCCCTTTGCGCTGGATGATTTCGTAGAACAGCGTCGGGCGATCCTGCATCGGCTGCGTGAAGATCTGCAGCAGGTACCCCTCGTCGTCGCGGTCTACGAGGATGCCCAACTCCCGCAGTGCGGTCAGATCCTCCTCGATGTAACCCACGCGGTCGAGCAGGTCGTCGTAGTACGTACTGGGCACCCGCAGGAAATTGATGCCCCGGCTGCGCAGCGCCGAGACGGTGGATACGATGTTATCCGTGGCGATGGCAATGTGCTGCACGCCCGCGCCGCCGTGGTACTCCAGGTACTCATCGATCTGGCTCTTCTTGAGCCCAGCAGCCGGCTCATTGATGGGGAATTTGATGCGCTCGTTGCCGTTGGACATCACCTTAGACATCAACGCCGTGTACTTCGTCGAGATGTCGGTATCATCGAACGAGACCAACTGCTTGAAGCCCATCACGTCGGCGTAGAAATCGACGTACTGGTTCATCGCGCCCAGCTCCACGTTGCCCACCACGTGGTCCACGTATTTGAGCCCGATGGGCATAGGCTGGGCAAAGGTCGGCTCCATTGCCTTGAAGCCCGGCATGAAGACGCCGTCGTAGTCGCGCCGCTCTACGAAGCTGTGGATGACGTCGCCGTAGGTGGCGATGGAGGCCCGCACCACGCGGCCCAGCTTGTCCTCCAACACGTCCGGCGCCCGTACGCCAGTGGCACCGCGTGCGATGGCGCCATCGTAGGCCGCGCGCGCATCGTCTACCCATAGCGCCACGTCGCGCACAAAGTCGCCATGCTGCTGCACATGGGCCGCGATGGGATGGGCGGGCGTGAGCGGAGCCGTGAGCACAAAGCGGATCTTGCCCTGGACCAGGACCACGCTGGTCGTGTCTCGCGCGCCCGTTTCGAGGCCGCGGTACGCGACAGGCCTAAAACCGAAGGCGTGCTGGTAGAAATGGGCGGCTTGCTTGGCGTTGCCTACATAGAATTCGATGTAGTCGGTGCCATTGATCGGCAGTATGTCACCGACCGGTGCCTGGGCAGGGGCAACGAGGGTCTTCATGGCGGAAAATTATGGATGTGGAGGACTGGAAGGGCTTCCGAGAGGTGGGAAAACACCCCAAACAGGCCGTACGTTCCAGCGCTCATCCATTCCCTGTTAAGGCTTCTATGAAGAAGTGGACGCGCCTCGGGACCGAACTGGTGCTCGACAACCGCTGGCTGCGCGTGCGGCGCGACGCGCTCCGGTCGCCTGAAGGCTACGAACTCGACGACTTTTACGTGGTCGAGTACCCCAGCTATGTCTCGGTGTTATGCCAAACGCACAGCGGCGACATTGTACTGGTAGAGCAGTACCGGAATGGCATTGGGCAGGTAACCTGGGAGTGCCCCTCGGGCATGATCGATCCCGGCGAAGACGCCTTCGCGGCCGCACAGCGCGAGCTGCTCGAAGAGACCGGCTACCGCGCTGACACGTGGTACCACATCGGCAGCTTAGCACCGGAGCCCAGCAAAGCCGACGTCTGGGCACATCTGTTCGTGGCCACCGAAGCCGTGCGTGTGCAAGATGCGGTGCTGGACGCCCAAGAAGAACTGCGCGTCCACCGTGTTGGCCTCGGCGACTTCATCGCGCAGGCGGGCAAGCCACCCTTCGTCCACGGCATGCACGTAGCCCTACTCTTTTGGGCGATACACGCCGGAATGATAAAAAATTAGCACACCTGTAACCTGCCGCTTGCGCCCGCGTTGACGCCCCCATCTGTTTCACCTGCCTTGCGCTACGGTGCCCCAACTCGTTGGCTTTGGCTATTGCCTGTTGATGCTCGGACTGAGCGCGTGCTCCACACCGCCAGACTACCGCGCTACGCTGACTGTTGAACGCCACGGGTGGGATACGCTGCACGTCCAGCTCGATGTGGTTAAGGCTGTGGCGTTTGGTGGCGAGGCGCCCATCCGTGACAGCCTACAAGCGACGCGCTACTGGGCGCTCAATGCGCAGCAAGACACCCTCGCCACCACCACGGGCAGCGTGCTGGAAATCGCGGATTACACGTTGGGCAGCTATGGCCGCATTCTCGTGGAAGCATGCGCTACCATCGGTGACGCCACGGTGTGCGAGCAGCAGGCCGTCACGGCGTCGCCCAAGCGCTCCACATCCACACTAGACCTAGACTACCCTGGCAGCCGAGGGTACGCAGGAGGCCAGTATACGGTGCGCGTAGCCCGCGAGCGGCAGGTGTTTGGCGCCGATAGCCTGTGGGAGGCGCTGCCGCGCACCGCATCGCTCAACGGCTACTTGGAGTTCTACATCGAGGGGCGCAAAGACGAAAGCACCGTCACGGTGCCCATCCGTCGCTTCGAGCGGGAAACGTCGTTCCGCGTCGATCGCCTCGACGGCTATGCCGACTACGAGTTCTTCCTCCGCTCGGCGCTACTCGACGAAAGCCGCGCCGATGTAGGCGTAGATGTCTACGTGGGCGCTGGCGACCAGCCGTCGTGGCTGGAGACCGTCACGGCCGAGGTCAAGATCAAGACCGAAGAGGAGCGGGCCGATGAGGTGCTGTACTTCGTACGGCAGGCGGCCGCCCAGCTCAGCCGCCGCCTCTCCGACCGCCAGCCCCGCGTGACGGCATACATCGACGCCTGGGTGTATGACCCTGACACCAAGCTCTACGAGGTAGAGGTGGAGGTCTTGTGGCGCGAGCGGCGCGAGTACGTGGTGCAAGGCGTGCTGCGCGTGCTGGAGTCGGGCAACGGCGCGAGCTTCGAGTACCACCGCGGCAACCGGCGCGGCAACGGCCGCTGGGAGGATCGCATCGACCGCGACAGCTACTCGATAGGCACGCTGGAGCAGCGTGAGGAGGAGGTAGAAGACGTAGGCTGAGCGGTCAGCGCGCAGCGATGTCGCCCACAAGCGCTTTGGTCAGCGCCGTCAGGTTGGGCTCGGCCTCGGCAGCAGCGGCCAATACATCTTGGATAGACACGGGCTCGAGGGCGTCGGGGAAGCACTCATCCGTAACCACCGAGAGGGCCAGTACGCGTAGCCCCATGTGGCGCGCCACAATAACCTCGGGCACGGTGCTCATGCCCACCACGTCCGCGCCGATGAGCCGCAGGAAGCGGTACTCGGCTTTGGTCTCCAGGTTGGGGCCTGTCACAGACACGTAGACGCCTTGCTGCAGCTTAATGCCGAGGCCCAGCGCAAGCCGTTCGGCAGCATCCCGCAGTTCCAGATCGTAGGGCTCGCTCATGTCGGGAAAGCGCGGCCCCCAGCCGTCCACGTTCGGGCCCTCCAGCGGGTTGACGCCCTGCAGGTTGATGTGATCGGTGGTCAGCATGAGGTCGCCGCGCCGGAACAGCGGGTTCATGCCACCCGCGGCGTTGGAGATCAGTACCGTCTGGATGCCGAATGCGCCAAAGACCCGGATGGGAAAGGTGATCTGCTGGGCCGAGTAGCCTTCGTAGAGATGGAAACGCCCCTGCATGGCCAGCACGGGGACGCCCCCCAGGTGACCCACCAGCAAGCGTCCGTGGTGCGACTCGACGGTGGAGAGTGGGAAGTGGGGCAGCGTCTCGTAGTCGAGGCTTACGGACACGTCGATTTCTTCGGCCAGCGCGCCCAGGCCCGTGCCCAGTACGATGCCGATGGTGGGCCGCAGATCGGTTTGGGTACGAAGGTATGCCACCGCCGCGGCGACTTGATCGGGATAAGAGAGGGCTTGGGACACGAAGGCAAGGCGTCGTTGTGGGAGGTAGAACAGCAAGGCGTGCTGCAGGACTCAGGAGGGCGCTAGAGATCCTCTAGGATGCGTTGGATTTTTTCGATCTCCTCGATGGAGGCCGTCACGCGGGGCTGATCGGGCTTTGCTGGCGAGGAGGGCGGCGACTGCGCAAACACGGAGCGCTTCACCCACGGCTTGGGAGCCTCTGGCTTCGGAGCAGGCTCAGACGGGAGTGCCGCAGCATCGGGCGGGTTGGCAGGGGTGGGCTGCGCGTCAGCAGCAGCTTCGGGCAGGGGTACGGTCTCGGGCGTGGCAGGATCTGATTCCGAAGGGGCGTCTGCCTCGCTAACAGCTTCCGCTTTGGCGGGCTCGGGCTCGGGGGCCACGTGCACGGGCTCCGCCTCTGCTGGAGCGGGGGCCGGAGCAGGGCTGGCAGCTGGGACAGGCACGGGCTCGGCTTCGGCGTCGATGACCACTGGGGCCGCCTCAGCGGGGGCAGGAGGCGGCGCCACAGAAGGAGCACCGCCTTCCGGCAAGGCATACGTGGAGGCACCACGGGCTGTCTCCAGACGCGCCTGATCTGAGGGAAGCAGCTTGATGAACCCGATGGGGTCGTCGCCTTCGTAGTGGGCCAGCACCTCCATCTCGGAGAGGAGGAAAGCCCGTAGCCGAGCTACGATCTCGTTGCGGCGGTTGCTGAGGTTGGCGGCCTCGGCCTTGAGCTGGTGGCGGGAGATTTCAGCCTGCCGGGTGATCTCGCTGGCCCGCTGCTCAGCATCGTCAATGATCATCTGCGCGCGCTGCTCGGCGCTGTCGATGGCACGGCGGGTGCTCTCGCGGGCGATCTGCAAGGCTTCCTGCAGCGCCTCCTCTACCCGCTCGTAGTGCGCCAGCTTGTTCTTGAGGTTGTTGATCTCCTCCTCGTGGCGGCGCTGCTCTTCCTGCACTTCAGCCCACTGGCTGGCCATCATCTGCAGGAAGGCCTGAACCTCGGTGGGGTCGTAACCCCGGAAGCCTTTGGAGAAATCTTGTTTGCGGATGTCGAGCGGCGAGAGGCGCATAGAGTCGGCAGCGGCAGGTGAGATGGGCAGGCAAGATACGGCGGAATGGGCCAGGAGACAGACCCAAAACGCCCAACACCAGCGCCTGCCAAGAGATCCTTGGCCGGGTAGTACGGGGCTTTTCCCTGCATTATTGCGCGGGCAGACACGCTATATTCTCCAACGCGTCGTCATGCCGCCCTGGGCGCCCACGGCAACAAATCTGCAGGTTGCGGCTTGAGCTACGTCACTCTCCCGCACGACTCTGCGTATGCGCATTCACATCATGGCCGCTGATGCCGAAGCCGTTGCCCCTGCCTGCCGCGCCATGACGGCCGTGGGGTACACGGTCACGCACAGCCCGCCCAATGCGCCCCCGCCACACGCCAACGTGTACATCTGGCACAACCCGGTCATGCTGCCGCGCCAGCTGCTGTGGACGGACGGGTGGAGCGTGGCGTTCTTCGACGCCGCCGCATGGCGCGCGCAGCCCGATGCCCCGCCAGCCAACTGGGCCAAAGTGTTCGACGACCTCCGCATGGAGCCCCTCACGCCGGAGACCGTGCGGGCGCAGCTGCCCTTCTGGCAAGCACGCGTGCTGGAGCGCCAAGCCTACGTGGAGCAGCTCGCCATCGAGCAAGCGGTCATCGACGCCGTGGGCGACGGCATCGTGCTGCTCGACGAGTTTCTGAACATCACGGCGCTTAACCACGCCGCAGAGGTCATTTTCCAGGCTACGACCAAGACGATGGCTGGAGAGCCGTTCTCGGAGCTGCTGCCCAATACACAGTGGGTGCTCTTCAAACAGCACTTGGCCGCGATGGAAGACCAGCCGCCCGGTCAACACATCGAGTTGGTGGGACAGCGCACCGATGGGCATACCTTCCCCTTCGACTTACTGCTCACGCGCATCCGCGTGCACGGTACCATCATCAATATTCTCGCTGTCCGCGATGTGAGCGAGCAGCTGGCGCTGGAGCAAGAGGTGCTGCGCGCCAGTGAGAACGAGCGGCAGCGCATCGGGCAGGACCTGCACGACGGCCTCGGGCAGATGCTCACGGGCATCGGTCTCATCACCCGTAACTTGGCGCATCAGCGGCGGACGCAAGGGCACATCCAGCCCGAACAGCTCGACGATATCACGCAACTGATCACGCAGGCCGATGAGCAGGCCCGGATGCTCTCGCGCGGCCTGATGCCCGTGGACCTGGAGGCGTTTGGCCTCGTGACCGCCCTCGAACGGCTCGCCCAAAAATCGACCGACCTGCTGGGGATCAACTGCGAGTTTGTGTCCGAGGGCTTCCCCGAGGTGGACGATGGCCCGCTCTCGACCCACCTCTACCGCATTGCCCAAGAAGCCGTAAACAACGCCGTGAAACATGGGATGGCTATTCATGTGGCGGTACGGCTGCGCGTGACCGATGCCGACCTCACCCTCGCGATCCTCGACAATGGCATCGGGTATACCGAAAAACCACTTGCCGAACGGGGGTCTGGTGTGCGTATTATGCAACACCGCGCCCGTGTGCTAGGCGGGACGCTTGAGATCCGCCGCCGCGCCGAAGGAGGAACCGCCATCCAGTGCCATATTCCGTTCGTCAATCCGCTTACCCAACCAGCGTAGCCCAACCCTCATGCACCGCATCTATCTCGTAGACGACCATCCGCTCATGCGCCAGGGCTTGGCGCTCACCATCAACACACACCCCGACTTCGAGGTGGTGGGGCAAGCGGCTTCTGCCGAAGAAGCGCTGGAAAACATTGGCGAGGCCAAGCCTGACATAGCCATCCTCGACATCTCCCTGCCGGGGATGAGCGGGCTGGAGCTGGCCAAGCACCTCAACGCGATGTTCTCGCAGATGCCTGTGTTGGTGGTCTCGCGGCACGACGAGGCGCTCTACGCTGAACGCGTGATCCGTGCGGGGGCACGAGGCTACGTGATGAAGTTGGAGGCGGGCAACGTCATCATCGAAGCGCTTCAGAAAGTGCTGGCGGGCGGCGTCTACGTGAGCGAGGAGATCCACAACCGCCTGCTGATGGGCATGCTCAGCGGCCGCAAGCCTGGTATCTTGTCGCCCCTGGAAGAGCTGTCTGATCGGGAGCTGGAGGTGTTTGAGCTGACGGGGCAAGGGCACAACACGCGGATCATCGCGGAGCGGCTGCACCTGTCGGTGAAAACGGTGGAGTCGTACCGCAGCCGCATCAAGGAGAAGCTCAACCTGAGCACGGCCACCGAGCTGATGCAGCGCGCGGTGCAGTACGTGGAGAAGCAGAAGTAGCCCACGCCGATGCGTGTGGGCGCCGCGTCCGGCTGGAGTGTCGGCATCAGTGCGTCAACCCCTCTCCTACCCTGGCATCAGGGCGCAAGGAGGAAGGCCAGCACGTGGCGCATCAGCAGGTGCCGCGCGGCCTCATCCGGCACGGCCTCGAACGGAAAGCCGAGGGTGACGGCACGGTGGTCGCCACGGAACGCCACGCCCGCACTCTTCGCGTTCTCGGCATAGCGGAAGACCGTCTGCGCCGGGGAACCATTGGCGGGTTCGAGGGCATCGGGGGCTTCCACGCGGTACAGGTGCGGGCCGCGCTCCACGTTGTAGCGGAACGCTGTGCCCGAGGGCAGGACCGCGTCGGCTACGGCAACTACGGCGCCCGTTTGCGCCGCGTGGTTGGTGCGATGCTGAATGTGCAGTACCTCGGCGGCGAAGCTCCGCGCCGGGTCACCAGCAGGCCGCCCCTCGAACAAGTCCGTGCTGACGTAGGCGCCGGAGACGAACAGCCGCCCGCCGGATGCGGCGTAGGTACGTAGCGCCATTTGCAGGGCTATCGGGATGGCCTCGAACGCGGCGGGGCGCGTGGGCTTGGGCCAAGGCGTACGCTTCTCCTCGCCCAGCAGCAGATCGACGGCGGCGTAGCTGGCAAGGCTCACCTGGCCCGCCATCACCGCCTCGTCGCTGGCCGAGGCGAAGCTGTACCCGGCGGCTAGGATGGCATCGCCGTGAAGGCGCACGAAGTCTTTCGTGTTGCCCGCGATGCGCGTCGTCTCGTACGTGCCGTGGCTGGCGCCGTGGCCGGGCGCGTCGTCGTCCTGCCATTCGGAGAACATATCGAAGTCGTACTGCGCGCCGATGTAGTGGAAATCGATGCCGTCGGGCACGCCCTCGTCCCACCAATCGGCAAAGCCGCGCTGGTTGCCCGCCTCCAGCCGAGCTGGCCCGCTCACCCGGTCGAAGCCGTTCACCACGAGCACAGGCGATGCGTCAGCCGTGCCCACGCCCACGGCCAACACCTCCGACGGAAAGCTAGCGCCGCCGTCGTTCAGCGCCTCCACCTTGAAGCTGTAGCGTACACCCGGCGCTAGGTCGGTTAACTCGTGCGACGGCTGCTCCACGACCACGCCGTTGTCGAAGCCGCCTTCGCCACGCCGCGTGTAGACGACGTAGCGCGTAGGCCATGCCGATGGTTCGAGCGGATCGGCCTGCGGCTGCCAGTCGAGGCGAGCCCGGCGCCCATCGAGCGTGGCGCGGAAGTGCGTGACCGGGAGCGGCTGCACGGTGTAGGCGAAGCCGTGATGCAGCGCG
>JBCCMF010000059.1:0-18886 GCA_039026435.1 Bacteroidota bacterium | reverse complement strand
GCATGAGCGCTCCTACGACCAGTTCCATCCACTGGCGGACGAGCTATATCGCGTCCACATCCAGAGCACGGCTGACCAAGAGCTTGACTCTAATTTGCCCGAGATGGTGGTGCCCCAACTGGTGAGCGACTATCCGGCCATCACTAGTGGCGTCCGCATCAGTCCAGCCTATCAGCCTATGCTGCTGCAGGCCGAAGGAGGTACCCGGAACTACGAGGCCGGGTTTGTGCAGTCGGAGTCAGCGTTCTTCGATCTATTCACCGTTGGTGAGGTACTTTATGGGTCGATAGAGGGCGCCCTAGACACTCCAACCGGCGCAGTGATTACGGATCGGGCCGCCCTCAAGCACTTCGGAACGGTGCGCGCCGTGGGAAAGACGTTTTCCACCGTCGACGAGGAACTGCTTGATGCCGCTTACCTCGAAGAAGAAAACAGATTCAGGTTCGATGACCGAGGGTTGGTGAGCTACGAGGTGCGCGCTGTTGTGGCATCAATGCCATCGAATTCAAGCATCCAATTCGAAGTGCTTACACCACTCGTACCCACGGGCGTGACGAAGTGGAATGTTTCGATGTATGACAGCTACGTCCGCATTCCGAGTGTTGTAGATGTGGTTTCGCTTGAGGCGCAAATGCCTGCTTTTTCCGAGCGCTACAACAACATCAGCCCAGACGAAAAGACGCTGGTTTTCCAGCCGCTGGCGGACATGCACCTCAACCCGTCGTTTGGCTCGTCGGCCGCGCTGGGCGGGCCACAGCTCTACCTCACGGTCTTCTCGGTAGCTGCCTTCCTGCTGCTGCTGATTGCCTGCATCAATTACATGAACCTCGCCACGGCACGTGCGGCCCGCCGGGCCCGCGAAGTGGGCGTGCGCAAGGCCCTTGGCGCCTCACGGACGCAGCTGCTGGTGCAGTTCTTCGGCGAAGCTCTGGTGGCCGCTATTGGGGCGTTGGCCGTAGGGCTGGTACTAGCCGCGCTGGCGTTGCCTACCTTCAACGCGGTGGTCGGGATCGACTTGTCGCTGAGCATGCTGGCCACGCCGTTTTGGATAAGTGCCCTCGGCGGTGCTGTGCTTATGATCGCCTTTGTGAGCGGGCTGTATCCGGCGCTTCACCTCTCGCGCTATCGTCCGGTGAAGGTCCTAAAGGGGGGGCGCTTGCACGAGCGTGGTCGGTTGCGCCAGGGGCTGGTGGTGGTGCAATTTGCCGCATCGGTGCTGTTGGTCTTTGCAACCGTCGTGGTGGATCAGCAACTGACGTACGTACGTGACGCACAGCTTAACATCAAGGGCGAACAGGTAATCGTGGTGGACAACGGCCGAGGCTCGCTCAATCGAGCCGCCTTCGAGGACTTCCGGCGCGAGCTGATAGCCAATCTAGCCGTCTCGCACGTGGCGTGGGGGGAACTGCCGGGCCGCGTGCGCTACGGAAGCAGTGCGGTATTTGGGGATGACGAGGAGAATACAATGCTCTCGATCTTATTCGTCGAGGACGAATACCTCGACGTGTTGGAATTGGAGATCGTGGAGGGTACCAACTTCGAAGATGCGCCCTACACAGACAAGAACAAACTCGTGCTCATCAATGAGACGGCAGCGCGTCTGTATCAGGGCGACGACCCACTGATGAGCCTAGAGCGGTCAAAGTTCAACGGCGGACGGGTCGTTGGCATCCTGAAGGACTTCCACGTACAGCCCCTGAATCAGCAGATTGCGCCAGTTGTGCTCGTACATGGCGAGAGCTCACGGGGCACGCTGCTGGTGCGCTCGGCAGAGGGCCGCGTCGCCGAGGCGCTCGCCGCCGTCGAAGCCGCCTGGGCCATCCGCGTCACAGACCGCCCGCTCACCTTCAGCTTCCTCGACGACAAGCTCGACGAAGCCTACCACGCCGAGCGTCGCCTAGGCAATGTGTTCAGCTTATTTGCACTGCTCACGACCATCGTGGCTTGTCTGGGCTTATTTGGGCTAGCCGCCTTCGCCGCCGAGCAGCGTACGAAGGAAGTGGGCATCCGCAAGGTGCTCGGCGCCTCGATGACGTCGCTGGTGCAGCTGCTGTCACTGCAATTGCTCAAGCAGGTGGCCGCTGCTGCCGTCTTCGCGTTTCCGGTAGGCTATCTGCTGCTGGATGCATGGCTGGACGACTTCCCGTACCGCATCGAGATCGGTGTGGGTTTGCTGCTCGTGCTGACGTTGACGATGGTGGCGGTAGCGTGGGGCACGATCGCATATCAGGTGATCACGACGGCGCGTGCCAATCCTGTAAGGGCGCTGCGCTACGAGTAAGTGCAGGCTACTGCGGCAGGCCGTTCACCATGAGCCGGGCGGCTGGGCCTTCTACGCCCACGCGGCTCACGGCAGTCACGGCCAACTCGGTCGCCGCCGGGTCGGTGAGGTCGTAGGTGGTGCGCCAGCCGGGAAGGAGTTCCGTGGTCCATCCCGAGCTAGGCCGATAGGTGTGCACAATCCAGTGCGCGGGCAGCACGTCGTTGCCCGGCGTCATCTCCACGTAGGCCGTGCCGCCCAGGCCGACCAATGCGATCTCAGGCGACGCTGGCGTGGCAGGGTCGAGCCACGGCGAGGCCGGGACCAGAGCCGGTGCGGCGTACGCCTCCGCAAGCGCGTCGGCGATGCCGTTGGCGTTCTTCTCGATGGCTTGCATGCTGAAATGCACCGTCCCCGTGGCGCCCGGACGCTCGCGCGTGAGGCGGATCTGCTCGGTGATCTCGCTCGCGTCCCACGCGCGGTTCGCCTCAAAGCCGACGCGGCTGGTATACTGGCCCGGCCAGATGTGCCGTTGCTCCGTGTTCTCGCCGATCCACCAATCGAGCAACACCGGGTAGCTCTGCGCCGTCTGTTCGATGGCCCAATACAGCTGCGGCGTGTAGTAGTCGATCCAGCCCTTGTTGAGCCACTTCTTGGCGTCAGCGTAGAGCTTGTCGTACTGGTCGAAGCCCTGGATCTGCTCGGGGTGGCCGGGGCGCCAGATCCCGAACGGGCTGATGCCGAACTTCACGTGCGGCTTGGTGGCTTTGATCTGGAGGTAGAGGCGCTCGATGAAGTCGTCGATGTTCTTGCGGCGCCAGTCGTTGCGGCCGAGCGTGGTGCCCGCCGCTTGCGCCCTGGCCCAGCTCGGGTCGTCGGGGAACGGCACCTCTTGGCCGAGCGAGTCGCTGACGGGGTAGGGGTAGAAGTAATCGTCCAGGTGAATGCCGTCTACGTCGTAGCGCTCCACCACATCCATCATGACGGCCAGCGAGTGCGCGGCCGCGTCCGGCTCGCCGGGGTCCATCCACTGGAGCGTACCGTAGTCTTTCACGAGGTCGGGGCGGCGCTGGCTCATGTGCATCGGCACCTGCGAGCCCTCGGCCGACGGGTGGAAGGCCCGGTACGGGTTGAACCACGCGTGCAGCTCCAGGCCGCGCTTGTGCGCCTCGTCCACGGCGAACGCGAGCGGGTCGTAGTGCGGCGAAGGCGCCTGGGCTTGCTGGCCCGTCAGATACGCCGACCACGGCTCCAACTCGGACGCGTAGAGCGCATCGGCGGTGGGGCGGATCTGCATCACGATGGCGTTGAAGCCCAGCCTGTTGGCTTGGTCGAAGAGGTGCCGCAGCTCGGCCTGCTGCTGCGCCACGGGCAAGCCCGGCTCCGACGGCCAGTCGATGTTGGCCACCGTGGCAATCCACACGCCCCGAAACTCGCGCTCCACCTGGGGCAGCGGAGTCGTGGTGGGCGTGGGTTCGGCGGGCATGTCTTCCGATGCCGACTCGCCAGAGGAGCACGCACCGAGACCAACAAGCAACGCGAGAAGAAAAACAGCAGGCAGACGCATGGCATCAAGCAGATCAAACGGCAACGCAGAAAAGGTAAACGCTGCAGGTATCGCGGACAACGTTTCCCACGCAAAGCGCTCGGAAAACCAAACGGTGACGAACGCCAAAAGGGTAAGTCTAGGGCTGTCAACGACGTACGGTAGCGTGCGCTGAGACTGGCACGGTTTTGAAGGATGAGAGTCGCGTACCCGATCTCGAATCGTATCTCCCCATGCTGTTTCCTACAGAAACGGATGGCACGGCAGCTACGGTTGATGTCTTGACGGATGCGCTTTTGGGCAACCATGCCCTCGCCTTTCGGAAACACCTGGAAACGCTGCTGGCCGACGGCCACAGGCAGGTGACCATCGACCTCAGTGCTGTGTACCGTATCGATAGCCTCGCCCTCGGCGCCCTCGTCGTCGCTCACAAAAAGACGCGTGGTCGCTTGACGTTGCGCGGCGTCACCCTCTCCGTCACGCGTGTGCTCAAGCTCACCCGGCTCGACCGCGTGATTGCGCAGGAGGCGATGCCCCGATGGTATCAGCAAGCGGCATAGCTCGTTACGCTTCCATCTTGCATCGAGGGGCCGAATGGCGCAGATTGCTGACGTTCCCTAACCAGCAGATTGTGCCGTGCGTCGCCTCGTCTTCATCGCTCTACTCGTCGGCCTCCTTGGCTGCCAGACTAGCCAACCCGCCGTCGAGCCTGCCGCCACGACCGCTCCTGTCGCAGAGCCGGCGTCGCCGCCCGCCGACCCTGGCGTCCGCGTGCTCTTCGACGGCACCTCGCGGGCCAACTGGACCGAGACCAACTTCGGCTTCGACGGCTCGACATCGCTCGAAGACAGCCTGCTCGTGCTGGACATGACCGATTACATGGCCGGGGTCACCTGGACGGGCGACGCGCTGCCCACGCTCAACTACGAGATCACGTGGGAGGCCAAACGCGTGGACGGCGGCGACTTCTTCAGCGCCATCACCTTCCCCGTGGGCGACGGGCACATGTCGTTCATCAACGGCGGCTGGGGCGGCTCCATCATCGGCCTGAGCAGCATCGACGGGCTCGACGCCTCGGAGAACGAGACGCGCAACTTCCGCCGCTTCCAGAGCGACCAGTGGTACGCCTTCCGCCTCCGCGTCACCGACACCGACATCAACATCTGGATCAACGAGCGGCCCGTGGTGGAGTTTGAACACGCTGGCCGGGTCCTCAGCATCCGCGTGGAGATGGACAACTCCCGCCCGCTCGGCTTCGCCTCCTGGCGCACCCAAAGTGCCTTGCGCAATATCCAGCTGCGCACGCTGTAAGTAGAAAGCTCGGGGTAGATACATGTGATCGGGTAGCTTGACCATGCCGACTCGGAACTCACAACACGTATCATTGTCATAGCATGGTATCCGTGCTACGCCAGTGAGATGATTCAATCGTTCTTCGACCAAGCCTCAGAGGACATTTTCAATGGGTTGTCGTCACGTGTAGCTCGAAGGGCATTGCCCCAGAACCTCTGGCGTGTTGCTCAGCGCAAGTTGGACCAACTTGATTCGGCTACGGCTCTTCAAGACTTACGTGTGCCGCCAGGTAATCGACTGGAAGCATTACGTCGAGACCGTAGCGGGCAGCACAGCATTCGGATCAATGGTCAGTATCGGATCTGTTTTCGCTGGTCGGAGCACGGTCCACAGGATGTCGAGATCGTCGATTATCACTAGCAGCTACAAGCCGTTATGATTCGTATTCCCACGCACCGCCTACCTATCCACCCCGGCGAAATCCTACAGGAAGAGTTTCTCAAGCCTATGGCGCTGACTCAGCGTGAGTTGGCAAAAGCGATACGCGTCTCGTATCAGCGAGTGAACGAACTGGTGAATGGGCGCCGGGGCGTGACAGCGAGCACCGCGCTTCGTTTGGGACGCTATTTCGGGGTGAGCGCAGGGTACTGGATGAACATGCAACTGCGGTGGGACTTGTACCACGCGCAGGTAGAGGAGTCAGAGGAACTGGCGCACATCCAACAGTATGCCCCTGCCCAACTGGAGTAAAAGGCATCGCGCAGTTGATCAGGCCAGAACGCCTCGCCGTCTGAACCACCAGTAGCTCAAGAAGCAACGCCAATGCCGTGTAGTGTCAACACAGCCGAATGGGATGTAACGGTCACCGTTGACGTTCGGAGCGACGCGTCCATCTGCGTCAACGAGATGCCTACCAGCCTTGCCGACCTCTCCCAAGCGGTAGAACGAGCTGCTTGCGGCAAACTGGTCAGGGTAGAGATTCGCGTGTGGCCCCCTGACTCCGAACAGGAAACGTTTCTGGATGAGGTGCACGCCGTCCAAACGCAGGTGCGCCGCGTGCGAGGTGCTGTGCTGATTGGCTATCGCTCAGTGTAATGCCCAATACCATTTCCGAAAGTTCATAGTGCAGCACACCGTCTAACTTTGTCATCCCGAGCGAAGCCGAGAAACCGAAGGTTCACGGAACGTAAATCTCCCCCGGTCTCGTTTTGCACAACTTCAAAGTGGGAGATCCCTCGGCTCCGGCCTTCGGCCTCTGCTCGGGATGACAACCTCGGTCGCCCAATCATTTCCCAGAGCATATAACTCGTGCTGTACCTGAACGGGTGTGAGATGTCATCCCGACAACCCTGGCCGCCTGCTAGCGCTCTACGCGGCCCGATCCGCTGCCTTGCACCAGCTTCTCGACTTCCTCAACCGAGACGAGGTTGGCGTCGCCGGGGATGGTTTGCTTGAGGCACGAGGCGGCCACAGCAAACTCCAGCGCGTCGCGGGTGTCGGACTTCGTAAGGAGGCCGTAGATGAGTCCGCTTGCAAAGCTGTCACCGCCGCCCACGCGGTCTACCAGCGTGATCTCGTAGCGGTCGGAGCGATACGGTGTGCCGCAGTCGCGGTCGTCCAGCATCAGCGCGCTCCAGCCGTTCTTCGACGCCGAGACGCTCTCGCGCAGCGTGGTCGCCACCGTCTGAAAGCCGAAGGTGGTTTTTAGCTTGTGTGCCAGTGCGGCGTAGCCTGCTTCGCTGAGGTGTCCGCCCTCCACGTCGGTGCCGTCGGGTGTGAGGCCGAGGCATTTCTCGGCATCCTCTTCGTTGGCGATGCACACATCCACGTAGGCCATCAGCGGGCGCATGGTGGCCTGCGCCTCGGCCACGGTCCAGAGCTTCTTTCGATAGTTGAGGTCGCAGGAGATGGTGACGCCTGCCGCCTTCGCGGCTTCGCACGCCGCCTGGAGCGCTGCTTGTGCCGTCTCGCCGAGCGCAGGCGTGATGCCGGTCCAGTGAAACCACGATGCCCCCTCGAACGCTACTGCCCAATCGACCTCATCGGCGGCCATCTGGCTCACGGCGCTGCTGGCGCGGTCGTAGATCACCTTCGAGGCGCGTTGCGAGGCCCCCGTCTCCAGGAAGTAGATGCCGATGCGGTCGCCGCCGCGCACGATATAGTCCGTGCCCACGCCGTAGCTGCGCAGGTGATTGACGGCGCTCTGCCCGATCTCGTGCGTGGGCAGCTTGCAGACAAAGTGGCTGTCGAGGCCGTAGTTCGCTAGCGAGACGGCTACGTTCGCCTCGCCGCCGCCGTAGTTCACGTCGAACTGGCGGGCCTGCACGAAGCGGGAGAAGCCGGGCGTGGAGAGCCGCAGCATGATTTCGCCGAAGGTGACGACTTTCATAGCGATGGGTTGAGGTGAAGGTGAGCACGGCGGGTACGGATGAGGCTGTGAGGCGTCACTTCGCGTCACGTTTGATGGCAGCTACGCGCGGGACGAGGCCCAACCCCGGCAGATCAGAGACCGTGGCGATGCCGTTCGACACGTCGGTGCGGTTCTCGAAGTAATCCCACAGGTGGTCCAGCCGTGTGGCACGCGGGTGCTCCTGGCGCCGGTGTGCGTTCAAGCTGGACGCCACAAAATGCAGGTGCGCGGCGGTGAGCAGCGTGGGGCGGGCGTTGTGGACGGCCATCGGGCGGTCGAACACCTCGGCGAGCGCCGCCACTTTCTTGGCTTCGGTGAGGCCCGCCAGCTTGCTCACGTCGGGGTTGAGCACATCCACGCGGCCGTTCAGGATGAGGTCGCGGAATTGCCAGCGCGTGTACTCGTGCTCGCCCGCCGTCACGGGGAGGTCGAGCGCGTCGGCCACCTGCGCCAGCGCGGGGTACTGGTAGGCGGCTACGGGCTCCTCGAAGGCGGTGATGCCCACCTCGTCGCGCAGCTGCTTGCCGATCTCGATGGCGCGAAACGCCGTATAGCCATTGTTGGCATCCACAAACAGCTCGATGTCGTCGCCCACGGCATCGCGGACGGCCCGCATCGTGGGCAGGGCGGGGTCGTCGGCAGGGTCTTGGTTTTCCTCGCGGATAGCGAGGCGCACTTTGATCGACTGGAAGCCTTCTTCGACGAGTTCTGCGGCATGCTCGGCCGAGGACGCGGGCGTGCGGCGCTGGTTGCCGCCCAGGCTGCGGCTGAACGAGCCGTACAGCGAGATCTCGCTCCGAAACTTACCGCCTAGCAGCGCCCACACGGGCACGCCCAGCAGCTTGCCGCGCAGGTCCCACAGCGCACAATCGACGCCCGCGAGCGCTTGCGACGCGATGCCGCCGGGGCCGAGTTCGTCGATCTCGAAGAACAGCTTGTGCCAGAGCGGCTCGGCGTCGAACACGTCGGCGCCCTCGGCCAAGTCGCTCAGCTCTCGGTTGACGAGCGCCGCCACGAACCATCCGCCGCTGTGCCCACACTCGCCCCAGCCCTCAGTCCCATCGTCGGCAATGACTTGGGCGAAGACGGCCCGGTTGACGGCATATGCGTTGACTTCTTTGATCTTGACCTGCCCAACCTCGCGCGCAAGGGCGTTGGCATGGGCTGGGGTTTCAGCGGCGGCCAGCGCGCCCCCGGCCGCCAGCGCAGGCGTTGCTTTGAGGAAAGAGCGGCGGTTCAGCATGGCGGTGGGATCAGCGGTGAGGGGAGGTCGCGAGCGTGGCTTGCATGCGGCCACGCAGCGCGTCAGGGTCGGTGCTGGCGCGCACGACGAGGCGCGGCGTGAGCAGGGTGCGGCGCTGCACGGCTTCGTGCTTGATCCGGCGGGCGAGCAACTGCACCGCCTGCTGCCCGATCACGGCCATCGGCTGCTGCACGCTGGTCAGCGGCACCGGCGCCACCGCCGACCGCTCGATGTCGTCGAAGCCGACCACGCCGAGGGCATCGGGGATGCGCACGCCAGCTTCGAGCACGGCGCGCTGGAAGCCGAGGGCGGCGGTATCGTTGTAGACGAAGACGGCGTCGGGCCGGTTGGGCTGCGTGACCCAGTCCTGCCCGAAGGCATACGCGGCATCGTGCCGCACCCAGCCGAAGCCATCCAGCACCTCATACACCAGCGCTGGATCATACCTGCGCCCATGCTGCTCCAGCGCCAACCGATAGCCCTCGCGGCGGCGGTCGTTGGGGCCGTAATCGGCCAAGACGCCGAGGTAGGCGATGCGCTGGTAGCCTCGTTGGATCAGGTGGGTGGTGGCCAGCCGAGCACCTTCTACATAATCAACCCCGATGTAATACGCCGTCGGGTCGTCGGTGTAGGAGACCATGACGTACGGGAAATCGTCGGCATCGAGCGCTTTGATGCCCGCTGAGGCGTGATGGCCGTGGTGCAGCGATGCGATGATGAGTCCATCGACCCCTGACCGGCGCAGGTGCTCGATCTGGGTTTCCTCCTTGTCGTGCTGGCCGCCCGAGATCGACACCATGACCGAGAAGCCGCGCTCGTAGGCATGGGCCTCCACGTCTTGCAGCACCTTGGCGAAGAACGGCTCGGTCACATCCCGCAGCAGCACGCCGATGGACCGCGTGGGCGCCTCGGCGAGCTTGGGAGGAGCGGCTACGTACGTGCCCTTGCCCACGTGCGTGTAGAGCAGCCCGGCATGCACCAGCTCAGAGAGCGCCTTCTTGACCGTAATCAGACTGACCTCGTAGTGCTCAGACAACTCCCGGTGTGAGCCAATGCGGTCGCCCACGCTGAACGCACCGTTCTGGATACGCGCTTTCAGATCGTTCGCAATCTGCTGGTAAAACGGGTCAGAGCCGCCCAGATCGATGGCCATTGGCGCTGGTTGTCAAGTTTGTTGCACGCAGGGCTTGATGGAAACTACAAAAATCATGTATACTGTGCATACCTAGTATACCAGGTATAACGACTTGGTCACAACCCATCCACGCCTGCCTCACGCTGCGCGCCTCTATGCTCCGTTCCCTCCCCGTCATACTCCTCCTGTTGGTAGCGCTTCCTGCAACGGCATGGGCGCAGACGGGCGTACTGGTGGGCACGGTGACCGACGCGCAGACGGGCGAGCCGCTGCCAGGCGCAGCCGTGCAAGCGCAAAACACCACGTTGGGTGCCGCCACGGGCATCGACGGGCGTTACCGCATTCCGAACGTCCCGGCAGGCGAGCGAACGTTCGTCGCGGCATACCTCGGCTACCAGTCGGCCACGTTTACGCTGACGATCCCGGCAGGCGAAACCGTCACGCACGACCTGGCGCTGTCGTTCGCGGTGATCGGAGGGCAGGAGGTGGTGGTGACGGCGCAGGCCGCCGGACAGGTGGCGGCCATCAACCAGCAGTTGGCCTCGAACACCATCACCAACGTGGTCTCCAAGGACCGCATCCAAGAGTACCCCGATAACAACGCCGCCGAGAGCGTGGGGCGGCTGCCGGGCGTGTCGCTCGTGCGCGACGGGGGCGAGGGCGCCAAGGTCAATGTGCGCGGCCTCTCGCCGGACTTCAACTCCATCACCATCAACGGCGAGCGCATCCCCTCCACCGATCCCGACGACCGGAGCGTAGACCTCAGCCTCATCTCGTCGGACTTGCTGGAGGGCATCGAGCTGTTCAAAGCCCTCACGCCTGACAAAGACGCCGACGCCATTGGCGGGACGGTCAACCTGGTGGTGCGGAAAGCGCCCGCGGGCTTCCGAGGGTCGCTCCGCGCCGAGGGCGGCTTCAACGACCTGGCGCAAAGCTACGACAACGGCCGCTTCAACGCGTCGTTCAGCAACCGCTTTGCGAATAACAAGGTGGGGGTCATTGCTACGCTCAATTACCAGAGCGTGGACCGCAGCTCGGAAGGGCTGGAGGCCGACTACAGCTTCCTCACCAGCGGCATCACCAACCGCAGCCTGAACCTGGTGGACCTCGCGGAGCGCCGCGAGCGCTACGGCGGCAGCCTGACGCTGGACTACGACCTGGGCAACGGCGAGCTGCAGCTGCGCAGCCTCTACAGTCGCACCGACCGCGATGACGTGCGCCGCCGCCTGCGCTACCGCGTGGGCGAGAACGACAGCGAACGCAACCTGCGCCAGCGCACCCGCAGCGTCGATCTCATCTCCACCGGCCTCTCCGGGCGCCACGGCTTCGGTGGCTTCGAGGTCGATTACCAAGTCAGCTACGCCCGCAGCGTGAACAAGACGCCCGAGGGCTTCGACGCCCGCTTCCGCCAGATCGGCATCTTTCCCGATGGCGACGAGGGCGTGGATGAGTTTCCGCTGGAGCAGGTCACAGAGACCGCCGTGCTCGACCTGGATCAGACGTTCTTCCGCAGCCTCCGCCGTGAGCGTCAGCGCAGCCAAGACGCCGACGTGACGGCCCAGCTCAACCTCCGGCAGACGCTCGCCCTCAGCGATCAGGTCACGGCCGAGATCAAGGCGGGCGGCAAGCTCCGCAGCAAGCGCCGCACGCAGGACTTCACGCGCGACGAACTGCTCCCGGATGACCTCGACGAGTTGGCTGCCGACTTCGGTTACGCGTTCATCGAAGAGGGGCAGAACCGGGGGCCTGCCGCCGCGCCGTTCATCACCAGCGACTTTGAGAAGGCGGCGTTTCTCGGCGATTTTAACTTCCTAGAAGCCCTTGGCCTGGGCGAACTTGGCCGCTTCAATGACGCCGCCGAGCCCCTTTACCTGCGCAACGCGTTCTTCGACCGCAACGACTTCGAGGCCGAAGAGGATGTGTGGGCGGGCTACCTGATGGGGCAGTTTACCCTCGGCCCGCGCTGGTTGCTGGTGGGCGGTGTTCGGTACGAATACACCGACAACCGCTTCGAGGGCGTCACAGGCAACATCTTACCCGACATCCAGCGCGAAATCAACCGCCGCACGCCCGGCGTCGTGCGCGACACCACCGGCGGGCAGCAGTACGGCTTCTTCTTCCCCCAGGCCATCACGCGCGTCACCCTCACCGACTTCCTCGACCTCCGCGCCGCCGTCACCCGCACCCTCGCCCGGCCCGACTACCTCGACCTCGTCGCCTTCGAGAACATCGACGACATCAACAACGAGATTGACCGTGGCAACGCCGAGCTGCAAGCCACCACGGCGTGGAATTACGACGTGGGCCTCACGCTCTACAACCGCATCGGCCTGTTCGCGGTGGGCGGCTTCTACAAGCAGCTCAGCGACTTCCAGTACGAGACGGCGCTGTTCGAGACGATCGACAACGAGACGTTCACCGTCTTTCAGACGCAAAACGGTGAGGACGCCACCATCTACGGCATCGAGGTGGATGTGCAGAAAAACTTCCGCTACCTGCCGTTTCCGCTGAACGGGCTGCTGCTGAACGCCAACTACGCGTACGCGCAATCGGAGGCGCAATACCCCGTGCTGGTACCTGCTCGGTTTGACACGGAGGAGTTCCGCGTCGTGTTCGAGGAGCAGCTGCGCGAAGATAGGCTCGTGAACCAGTCGCCGCACGTGCTCAACGTGGGCGTGGGCTATGAGCAGGGCGGCTTTTCGGCGCGGTTCAGCCTGAGCTACCAGAGCGCCTTCCTCACGCGCGTCACCAACAGCCAGTTCGACATCCAATTCCCCAGCGATTTTCTGGATACAGGCATCTTGGAGGTGACCGAGCTTCGCATTGACGAGGAGACGCGCGACTTCACGATCCTCGACCTCCAACTGACGCAGCGCGTGCCGCAGGTCAAAGGGCTGCGCGTCTCGCTGGATCTCCAGAACCTCACCAACGCCCCCGAGCGCGCGGGGCTGGTGTCTGGGCAACGCACCGACGAGCGCTTCTACGGCTTCCGCGCCAACCTGGGCCTGCGCTACACTTTCTGACTTCGCTTTGTACTCCGCCGCTCCTCCCTCATGTACCTCTCGTCAACTAATCGATCAAGTCCCATGACGACTGCTACTCGTTCTCGCATCGGCGTGCTGGCCACGCTGCTTCTTCTGGTGGCGCCGCTGGCGCACGCGCAAGTGGCCGTGACCACGGCGCCCGGCGAGCTGAACTCGCTGGTCAATGCTAACACAACGCCCGGTCAGGTGTACCAGCTGACCCGGGGCGAAACCTACCTCCTCACCGAATCGATTGAGCCGGGCGTGGATGTCACCATTGAGGCGGTGGGCGATGGGCCGCGCCCCCTCATCCAGACGCTAGGCGTCAACAACGACCCTGACCGCCCCATCCAGCTCCGCACCGGTGGCACCACGCTGACGCTGCGCGGCGTGGCCGTCACCAACCGCGCCACCAACGGCGTCAACGCGGAGCGCACCATCCGCATGCGCGCGCCCGACACGCGCCTCATCATTGAAGATGTGGAGTTCTCGGACGAGCCGACGATGGTCATCCGCCTGGATGCCGCCCCCGTCGATATCTTCGTGCGCGACACCATCGTGCGTGACGTGGGCGACCCGGACGGCAACGAGAACGACGGCCGCTTCATCGACGACCGCGGCAACGAAATCGACTCGCTCTCCATCGTCAACTCGACGTTCTACAACCTCAACAGCCGCGTGCTGCGCGACGACGGCGGCGACCTGGGCTGGTTCCAGTTCGTGCACAACACCGTCGTCTTCGCAGGCGACCGCGTGCTCGAAGTAGGCGATGTGGCCGATGGTGGCGCCGTGCTCATCCGCAACAACCTGTTCGCCAACACCGGCTACCGTGGCGCCACCGACGACAGCCCCCGCCAGCAGATCCGCTTCGGCGACGTGACAGACAACACGATGGTCACCATCGAGCACCTCAACTACTTCGTCAACGACAGCTTCTTGGGGGGCAACCCCATGCCCGCCGCGTTCGACAGCACCGCGCAGGTTCGCTTTGAGGCCACGGGGAACACGCAGAGCTTACTCAACGAGGCCGTCACGTTCACCAACGCCCCGTCGGGACCGCCCACGGCCATCCCTGATCCCAACGCAGGCGCGTACGACTTCAGCTACGACGCCTCCAGCGCGGTGGGCACGGCGTCCTCCAACGGCCAGCCCTTGGGCGCGCTGACGTGGTTCGACCAGATGATCACTTCAGCGGAGGCCGACGAGACGCCCGACGGCTTCGTGCTACACGGGGCGTATCCCAATCCGTTCAACCCCACGACTACGCTCCAGTTTGATCTGCGCGAAGGGGCGCAGGTGGATGTGCAGATGTTTGATATGCTGGGCCGTCGCGTGCTGGCGGTGCCTGCAGGGGCGTACGGCCCCGGCGCGGCGCACACGCTCCGCCTCGACGCGAGCGCCTTGCCCTCGGGCACGTACCTCTACCGCCTGACCGCGGTGACCGCTACCCAGACGCTGCTGCAGACCGGGGCGCTGACGCTGCTCAAGTAAACGACCTCCCCGGTATTACGGCGGCCCTGGCCCCCAGGCAACACGTCTTGGGCCAGGGCCTCTCTGGTTGACGCTGCCACGCCGCACGGGTGGCCCGATGCCAGCGAGAAGGCCTGGGCCCCTTCCTCTGCGCTTCGATCTACCCGCTAACGCTTACCGCTCCATGCTGAATCGACTCCTTGCCTGTGCTGCCCTGCTGCTCTTCGCGCTGCCGCTGCACGCCCAGACCGCGTTCGTGGCCGATGCCTTCACGCCCGAGGCGGCGCTGGCGCAAGAGGAAGCCGCCTGGGCTATGGTCCCCGCCATCCTCGCTCGCATCCAAGAGCCCACCATCCCCGACCGCGACTGCGTGGTGACGGACTTCGGCGCCACCGCCGACTCGACCGATGCCGACGACCGCCCGGGCCTGCTTGCCGCCCGCGATGCGTGTGTGGCGCAAGGCGGGGGGCGCGTAGTGCTGCCGCCCGGTGACTACCTCTCGAACGGGCCGTTTCACTTCGAGAGCAACATCGCGCTCCACCTGGAAGAGGGCGCCACGCTTCGCTTTGGTACTAACCCCGAGGACTATACGCCCCTCGTCCTCACCCGCTGGGAAGGCACGTTCCTCTACAACTACTCGCCGCTCATCTACGCCCGCGATAAGCAGAACGTAGCCATCACCGGCAAGGGCATCATCGATGGGCAGACGCAAGGCACATGGTCTACGTGGCACAGCGGCAACGACGGCAAAAACCAGCGCGCCGAGGGCAACCAGATGCGGCTGCGCCAACTCGGCGAGGATCAGGCGCCCGTGGAGCAGCGCATCTTCGGCAACGGCGTCCTCGACCTCAACGGCGACGGCGTGAACGAGGGCGACGGCCAGAACTACTACTTGCGCCCGAGCCTCGTGCAGTTCGTGAGCAGCCAGAACGTGTTGGTGGAGGGCGTCACGCTGAAAAACAGCCCGTTCTGGACGTCCCATTTCGTGCTCTGCGAGAGCGTCATCGTGCGCAACGCCACCATCCGCCACGGCACCAAAAACGACGACGGCATCGACCCCGACGGCAGCCGCTACGTGCTCATCGAAGGCAACGACATCCACACCGACGACGACGCCATCGCCATCAAAGCCGGGCGCGACGCCGATGGGCGGGCGAACCCGAGCACCGAGTACGTCGTCATCCGCAACAACCGGCTGCGCTCCTCGGTGGGCGGCGCCATGACCATCGGCTCCGAGATGTCGGGTGGTGTGCAGTGGGTCTTCATCGAAGACAACGTAGCCGAGAATAGCAACGGCCACGGCTTCTACATCAAGAGCAATATGGACCGGGGCGGCTTCGTGCGGCACGTCTACCTGCGCGATCTGGATGTCCTCGCGGCCAGCGACGGCTTCATCGTCACCAGCGACTACCACGGCTACCGGGGCGGCCAATTCCCGGCGGACGTGCACGACATCTTTCTGCGCGACGTACGCGTGTGGGGCAGCCGCGACGTGTCGCTGCGCTTGCTGGGTCAAGAGGCCGCGCCCGTCCGCCGCATCTTCCTCAAGGATGTCATCTTCCGCAACGCCGCCACGATGCCCGTCTTCCGCTTCGCCGATGGGCTCGTCGCCCAGGGGGTGAACATAAACAATGCCCTGTGGACCCCGACGACGCTCGAGAACAACTACGACACGGTCGCGCCGCCGAATTACTAGAGGTACGCAGGTCGAAGCGCGCCGTCGTATGCTGCACGCCTGCGAGCAGAGCGAAGCGTTAGCCGGCACGTATGGATGCCAGAAAACGGTACGCTGAAACGCCCTCGATCCCAGCCTGGCCAGCCAGCGAAGGGGATACGTCAAACCACCGCTGCCGTGTGCTCATACATGTTCGGAGAAGACGGGTGGAAGAGCCCGACCTGATTGTATGGCGCGATGGCTCGCTCCACGAAGTCGGCAAACGCGGCGTCTGACAGGTCGGAAGCGCACAGACGGGCGTACACGCGGTCGATGCGCGACGTCACGTCGGCGTTGTCGGCGCAGAGGAAGGCGTGAGGGAACGGTGTAGCAGCGTTGTGATGTGTGCGGGCCTGCTCGTACGTGGTGACGGCGGCGAAGTAGGCCATGACATAGCTCGTGAAGATGCCAAAACGAGAGCGCGACCGATAGCATCCTGCCACCAAGCGGTCGATGAGGCGCAACTCGGCGAACACCTGCTGCTCATAGCGACGCAACGCCTCCGCCGACGGGCCTTGACGGCCGAATGCGGCTAAGAGCCGTTCCACGCCGCTCAGCGTGTGGGCGATGCCCGTGCTGTGTAGCGGATCGACGAAGCCGATGGTGGAGGGCAGCGCGGCCCAGCCGTCGCCCACGCCGCGTGACCATCGGCGCTGCACGCGCAGCGTCTGGATGAGGCGACCCGGAACGTCGGCGAAGCGGGCATCGGCAAACTGGGCCTGGACGGACGGGTAGCGGCTGACGACCGCGTTCCAGGTTTGCACGGCTGAGGTGCGAGGCGGCGCGCTGTCCAACATGAGCCCGGCGCTGATGCGGCCGTCGTCGAAGCGGAGTTGCCACATCCATCCCTCATCCAACAAGTGATGCAGCGCGGCAGCGTCGCAGTCGAACGGGTGCGCCGCCGTCGATCCGCCAGCCCCTGTGTAGACTTCTGGCCAAGGTGCTACATCCTCGAAGTGGCTGTAGGCGGCGTACGCGTGCGTCTCAAACGGCACATCGGATGGTGGGATGCCCAAGAGCCGAGGCACCACGCCACCTGCGCCGGACGCGTCGAGGACGAAGCGCGTGGTCCAGGTTTGTGCTGTGCCCTCGGCATCGCGCAAGGCCACGTTCCAGCTATCGTTCGTGCGATGCAGCGCTTCGACGGTGGTTGACTGAGAGAGTGGGATGCTTGCCTCACGGACGCGCTCAGCCAGGAAGGCATCGACGTCGGCGCGGAGCCACTGCGTGTCGGAGGCATGGTCGCTGCTGCTGGCGGCCACGAGCAACTCGGTGGCATGGTCGGGTGTGGGGCGGAACGGCTGGCCGGGCGTGTGCGCAAAGTAGCTGAACCCGCGCTTGCGGCCGCACGTCAGGTCGGGATACATGGCCTTCCACGAGCCGTAGCGCGTGAGCGGCCGCAGCCAGCCCCATCCGAAGCGCTCGGCCAGATCCCGCAGGATCATGTCGGCGATGGGCGTGGACGACTCGCCGATGGCAAAGCGCGGGTGCGTGGCGCGGTCCACCACCGCTACCGACCAGCCCTGCTCGGCCAGTCCTAGCGCCATCAGGCTGCCACCGAACCCAGAGCCGATGATAAGGATGTCGCTTGTGTTGTGCATGGTGCAAAGATACAACGGTTGAAGCCCGTGGACGCCGCTGGGCATGCGCAGGATCCGCAACGGGAGGGCGCATGGTTCGATCAATATGTTAGTGGTAACACTTGCATCCAATACACGGGACCTGTTTCTTGACGACGTGAATTTCGGCGAGCTCATGTGCATGCCACGGTCACACAAATGCGCGGTCACATCAGGACCGATCATCTTCAACCTGATGCGCATCACGTCCTCCCAGTCGATCCCTCCTGCATCGTATGAACACCGTTGCTTCACGCCTGCCTCGTCGCTTTGGGCTGCTCCTGCTCCTGGTCTTCGGCCTCACGGCATGCACACAGCCCGAGCCCGAGCCGACCTACTCCGACGAAGTCTACGACTTCCTTGCCATCCCCAATGACAAGCCGCTCAGCGCGGCCTCAAAGCGGGCGCTCGAACGCGGCTACGCCCAAGGCCCCGAGTGGTACGTCGAGTTCACGCGCCACGACCTCAAGGGCGACTTCGCCTACGAGGAGGGCGTCACGCGCCGCGACCCCAGCGCCATCATCTCGGTCAACGATACCATGTTCGTCTACTACACCAAGTCGGTGGGGACGACGGCCGGGTTTGGCACGGGCGATCCCGAGGCCAAGGTGTTTCCGTGGGACAAGTCGGAGGTGTGGTACGCCACCTCGACCGACGGCTGGACGTGGGACGAGCGCGGCCTGGCCGTGGGGCGTGGCGCACCGGGGCGCTACGACGACCGCTCGGTCTTCACCGCCGAAATTCTCGTGCATGAGGGGCAGTACATCCTCGTCTACCAGACGGTGAAGGCACCCTACGCCAACCGCGTCAAGAACCAGGTGGGCATGGCCATCGCCGACTCGCCGCACGGCCCGTTTCGTCCGCTCGATGCGCCGATCCTGTCGCCGTCAGACGATGGGGAGTGGCTGGGCGACGAGGACACGCGCTTCAGCGTCGTCACGCAGGGCTCGTTCGACAGCCACAAAGTTCACGACCCGACGCTGCTCCACTACCGCGACAAGTTCTACCTCTACTACAAGGGCGAGCGGATGGGCGAGCGCAAGACGTTCGGCGGCCGCGAGATCAAGTGGGGCGTGGCCATTTCGGATAACCTCACCGGGCCGTACGTGAAGTCGGAGTACAACCCCATCACCAACAGCGGCCACGAGCTCTCGGTATGGCCCTATCAGGGCG
>JBCCMF010000058.1:0-18944 GCA_039026435.1 Bacteroidota bacterium | reverse complement strand
GCCACTAGCGGATTACATCCGGCCTCCACAAGCCCAGCGCCCATGCCGCAGACCAACGCGCCAACGACCAGCATGGCATACCCGCCAGCAAACATCATGATGAGTGCCCCTGCCACGTGGCATATAAACGCCCCTTGCACAATCGGACGCATCCCGATGGTGTCACAGAGGGGCGAGAAGATCACCTGCGACAGCGTAAAGCCCCAGAGAAATACACCTGCGAAGACGCCGAGTTGTGCGTTGGTGAGGTTGAACTCTTGCCGGAGCTCAAAGGCGATGTCGCCCGTGACGGCGAACGCGATGGCGGTGGTGATAAGCGCGATGCAGCTTCCGTAGAACAGCTTGTCGCGTTTAATGGCTCCAGTCATGCTGGTTCTCCAAGGGGTTGAGGGGGTACAGACGTCGTGTTTTCAGCAACGTACGGCTGGCGCAACGAGGCGTCTGGCGCCCTGTTCTTCGCACGGCCGTCACATCGTGGCGACGTAAATAACGAGATCGCTACGAGATGCGCAAGCGCTTTCAGAAAACGTTTTCGGTGCTGCTACGGGGATCAGATCACAGCCACACCACGGCACGCGAGACCACCGAAGAAGCACTGCGGAGGCGTATGTGGTACGTACCGGGCGCCATGTGATCGAGCAAGCTGGACCACTCATGGCGGCCCGCAGGCTTAAACCCCTCGTCGGCGACCCGGACCGCACGGCCCAGCACATCGTACAGTGTGATCAACACGGGCCCGGGTTCCTCCACCTCATACGCCACCGTTACCTGATCGCGCACGGGGTTGGGGTAGATGTGATGCACCTTCAGCGAGCCGGGCGTCTCGTTGGCGTCATCTACTGACGTGTTGGATGTGCCGAAAATCGATAGGCGAAAGGGTGTGGACCATCCTCCCGTTGCGCCGTTGCTGAAGCCGCGCACGCGCCAGTAGTAGGTGGTGCCGCGCTCCCAGTTGGTGAGGCGCACATCGGCATCATCCGTGACTTCGCGATGGAAGAGCCGGGTGAAATCTGGATCGTACGCGACCTGCACCTCAAACGAGTCGGTGGGCGCCAGTACGGCCCAGCTCAGTGGCGTGCGGCGACCCTGGTTCTCGGCGTTGTTGGCCGGGCTGACCAGCAGCGGCTGCGGCGCGCCGTCGGCGGTGAACGCTTCACCCAAGGCCTGCTCTACGCCAATGGCTAGGTACGTCAGCGGCGCGTTCCAGTACGTCGTCATCTCGTTCGTCGAGTAGCTGCAGTAGTGATCCAGGTAGTTGGCCGCCGGGAAGCTCGACGGGTAGTTGGTGCACCCATCGGGGTTGTTGGCGTGTGGCCCACCCGCCAGCCAGCCGGGTACGGGCGCGTCCACGTTGTCTGCCTCGGAGGGGCGATGGTGGATGTGCATGGGCGGATTGTCCCCGTAGCCCGTGACCCACGCGTAGCCCGAGGCGTTGCGGCCCATCAGGTAATCGAGCGTCCCAAGCGCCGCCTCCAGGTACGACGTGTCGTCGGTGAGGTCGTACGCCTTGAGCAAGATCGTGCCGATGGCGGCGGCGTGGCCGTTGCCGCCCCAGTGGAAGTCGCCGCTGCGGCGCCCGACGGCCGTGGCATACGGCGACTGCTGATACGCGGTACGGTAGGCGTTGGCCGTGTTCATCACGCGCCGTTCCACATCGGGACGTATGGCGTCAAGTGCCGAGGTGGGCGCCTCTACGGTGAGCGCCGAGAAGTACCCGAGCGACTCCACGTTGGCCCACACCGCCGAGGCTGCCTCGCCGCTGCGCGGCACGGTGATGCTGTCGAGGTAGTCGTCATCGGCGGTGGCGAGGTAGAGCTCGATGCCCGCCCACTGCCACTCGTCGCCGAAGTTGCCGTCCCCATACGTGCCCGTGTTGATGCTCGGATTGCTGAGGGCGCCTTGGTTGTAGGAACGGTTGCGATTGTCGAGCGCCCACGTCCACGCATCCACGGCAGCGGTCAGGCACGAATCGGCTAAGCCGGACCACACGCTCTCGAAGTCGGAGAGGATGCGAGCAGACTGCGCCAGGGCGGCCGCGAAGTCGAGCGTAGCCGAGGTGGACTTCGCGACCACGTAGCGCGGGGCGGTGGGCTGGTTGGGCATGACGGTGGCCTGGAAGTTCTCCGTGGTCAGCTTGTGGTATACGCCGCCGTCGGTGGGGTCTTGCATGGTGAGCATCCAGCGCAGCTTGAACACGACCTCGTCGATCACATCGGGCACGCCGTCGCCACTCGTGGGAATGCCCGTTTGCATCACGGCGAAGTAGTCCGGGTACGCCTCGTAGGCGTTGAGCAGGTTGCCAATGCTCGCCGCTGCCGGAACCACGTACTTGTTGTAGTCGCCCGCGTCGTACCATCCCCCCGGCGAAGCGATGATAGTGCCTGCGGGACGCGCCGGGTTGCTGGCCGAGTTGTGGACGAGCACTTCGGTGTCGGGGTGCCCGGCGGCGCGCGCCCACGGGCCGCCGTGCGCCTCGGGGATGGCCGTGCTGGCCCGTGCAAAGTAGAGCGCCTTGAGCGTGCCGCGGATCATCTCGCGGTGCACCGCCCCGCCTACCTCGAACGGATACGACTGCCCTACGCCAGGCACGTCCAACACGTAGGTGCCTTCCGCATCCAGCCCGCTGAAGTCGGCCAGGCGCACGTTCTCGCCCGAGTGCTGCCAGCGGCGGCTGGCCTCCAGCGTGCCTTCGAGCAGCGTATCCGTACGCGCCCAGTTGAGCACGTAAAACGGTCCGGCCTCGGCCTCAACAACGACGGCCTTCTTGACGGCTTCGGGATAGTAGCCCAGCTGGTTGACGCGGATAGCGTCCTCGCCCGACTGGGCATAGAGCGGGACGACGAGGGCCAAGCTGAGGGCCAGAAAACCACTGCTGATTCGCATTCGATCCATTGTTTTCGTCAGAGTAAACGGCGACTTTCACGGTCTGGGTCAACATGTTACGTATGCCAATAGATACTGTACAAACAGAATTGATGAAAGCCCACGCCGTTGCTGATCGCGCCCTGCCGTCCAGACAAGCGGCGCTGTATTGCGGCACGTTCATTTTGCTGGGCTTGACCATCGCCTCGCTGGGGCCCACCATCCCGATTTTGGCTGAGCTGACGGCGAGTTCGCTGGGGGGCATCGGCATCCTCTTCTTCGTCCGCTCGCTGGGGGGCAGCCTCGGCGCCATCGCCCTGGGGCGCGTACTCGACGGCGCCGATGGGCATCGGGTCGTACTGGCTTGCCTGGCCGTCGTTATCGTGTTGTTTTGCCTCGTGCCCTTCGGCACATCGCTGCTCGTGCTGGCGCCTTTGGTCTTTTGCATCGGCATGGCGGAGGGCGGCGTGAACGTGGGCGGCAACACGCTCATCATGTGGGCGCGGCCCACAGGGCTGGGCTCTTGGCTGAATGGCCTGCACCTGACGTTTGCCCTGGGCGCCGCCTGCTCGCCGTTGATCGTGGCGCAGATGATCACCTATGCGCCCGATCCGATCTGGACGTATTGGGCTATTCCCGTGCTCATCGTCCCGGTGCTCTTTCTCTACCGCCGGATCCCATCGCCACCACACCCGCGCACGACGGATACCGGGACCTCGGCCACCCCGATGGACAAGCCGCTGGTTGGCATCGTGGCGGCTACGTTTTTCTTCTACACGGGCGTCGAGATTGTCTTTGGCAGCTGGATCTACACGTACGGCTTGGAGCAGCAGTTGGCCACCGAGACCACCGCGGCTTACCTCACCGCGGCGATGTGGGGCGGCGTGGGCATCGGTCGTCTTGCCGCCATCCCGCTGGCGCAGCGGCTGCTACCCCGGCAGCTGCTGATCGGCTGCTTCGTGCTGGCGGGTGCGATGCTCACGCTCGGCGCGGCGTATCCGTCTTCGGCGCTCATCTTGTGGATCGTCACGCCCGGCCTCGGCATCGCCCTTGGCCCCGTTTTCCCCACGATGCTAGCGCTGGCAGGTCGCTACATGACGGTGACGGGCAAGATCAACGGCATCTTCTTCATGCTCGCGGGCGCGGGCGCCATGCTGTTTCCGTGGACAATGGGGCTGTTGTTCGACTATGCGGGCACGGCTATCTTCCTGCCTGTCGTCCTCGGCACGCTACTCGCGGCCACGGTCTGCCTCAGCGTCGTCCTCGTGACCGTTCGCCGTCGCGGACCGCTGCCCCTCGACTAACCCTGCTCCCTTCTTATGGCTTCTTCCGTCTTCCTCGGCCTCGACCTCGGCACCAGCGGCGTGCGCTGCCTCGCCATCGACGCGTCTGGCGCGCTCGTCGCCGAAACGCATGCCACCTATCCCCTGCTCACCCCACAGGCGGGATGGACCGAGCAGCGCCCCCAGGATTGGCACGAGCAGACCTTCGCGGCACTCCGCGCACTCGTCGGTAAGCTGGACGGCCACCGCATCGAAGCGCTTGGCCTCTCGGGGCAGATGCACGGAATGGTCGCGATCAGCGCCGACGGCCAGCCGATCCGCCCCGCGCTGCTCTGGAACGACGGGCGCACGGGCGCGCAGGTGGACGCCATCGAAGCCGCGATTGGCCGACCGGAGCTGATCCAACGGACGGGCAACCGAGGCGCCACCGGGTTTCAGCTGCCGAAGGTGCTGTGGCTGCGCGACGAGGAGCCCGAAGCGTTCGCGCTCACGCAGCTGGTGCTTTTTCCCAAAGACTACATCGGCTACCTGCTCACGGGCGAAGCTGTGGCCGAACCCTCCGACGGGTCGGGGTCGGGCGCGTTCAACCTCGCACAGAAAACGTGGGACACTGACCTGCTTTCCGAGCTGGACTTGCGCACCGACCTGTTCCCTCGTGTGATCCCGTCCGACGGCGTCGTGGGGCACGTCACGGCAGAGGCCGCCGGGGCGACAGGCCTGCCACAAGGTACCCCCGTGATCGCGGGCGCGGGCGACAACGCGGCAGCCGCGACGGGCCTGGGCATCTCGAACGCGCGGCCGCACACGGGCAGCATGAGTCTCGGCACCTCGGGCGTCATCTTCATGCCCCTCGCCGCGCCGAAGCCCGACCCGGAGGGCCGCGTCCACCTCTTCTGCCACGCCGACGGTAACTACCACCTGCTCGGCGTCACGCTCTCGGCGGCAGGCAGCCTGCAGTGGTTCCACGACACCCTCGCCCCCAACACCCCGTTCGCCGACTTGGTCGACGAGGCCGCCACCAGCGCGCCGGGCAGCAACGGCGTCACGTTCCGGCCCTACCTCGCAGGCGAGCGCACGCCGCACATGAACCCCGACCTCCGGGGCAGCTGGACGGGCCTCAGCCTTGCCTCCAACCGCGCCGACATGGTGCGCGCCCTCCTCGAAGGCGTGGCGTTCAGCCTCCGCGACGCGCTCGATCTGATCCACGACTTGAGCCAGCCGCACGAACTGCTCGCCACAGGCGGCGGGTCGAAGTCGCCGTTCTGGCTACAGCTCACCAGCGACGTGCTCGGCCTGCCCCTGGGCCGCCCAGCCGTCAACCAGGGTGCGGCGTACGGCGCGGCACTGCTCGCCATGCAAGGCACAGGCGCCGTCGCATCCACGCTGGACGTTGTTGACCGAACGCTGACGAGTCGAGTGGAATCCAATCCAGAAGCAGACTACGAGGCGGCGCGGCAGCGCTACTTGGGCTGACTACCGGACTTGGGTGCGGAAGATATCGCTGCGCGAGCCTTCGACGCGGGCGTAGAGCAGCGTTGACCCATCGGCGGACACGGACAAGCTCGGGTTGGCGATGCGGATGACTTCGCTGATCGTCTGGATGCCTTCCGACTCCAGGTCGTAGTAGATCACAAACGTGCCTTCGGCGCGGCGGCTGAGGGCGTAGATGCCGCGCTCGCTGAGTACCCAGTCGTACGCGCCGGAGATGGGGATATCCGGCAGCACCACCTCGGCACCCTCGCCCGTCTGCCCGCCGACGAACGCGGAACGCCACAGGCCGGGCACGTCCACGCGGGTGAAGTAGAGCGTGCTGCCATCCGGCGTGACGGCGGCGTTGAGAACCTGATGTTGCGACACCTTCACGGGCTGGCCGCCATCGGTTGACACGCGCCAGAGCGCCCACCCGGCCTCGCCCTGCGCGCTGAAATACACGCCTTCTCCGTCCGGCGTCCACCCGGAAAACCGCGTGTTCCAGTCGGTCGGCGATACTTGCAAGGCGCGGCGGCCATTGTCGGCCATGACGAAGACGCCTGCCGGACCGTCGGGTGCGCTGCTGAAGGCGATCTGTGTGCCGTCGGGCGACCAGCGGGGGTACCCAACGAACGGCCCGCCGAAATCCGTGAGCTGGGCAGGCTCGCTGCCATCGGCCTCGCTCACCCACAGCTCCATCGTCCCCGACCGCGACGACACAAAGACCAGCCGATCTTGGCCAGGCGAAAGCTGCGCCTCGCAGTCGAGCCAAGTGGACACGACCAGCGGCTCGGTACCGAGCACGTTGCCGCCGGGACCGTCGAGCCGGATGCGCCAGATGTCCTTCTCGAAGTAAAGGTCTTGGTAGACCATCGTGCCCGTGAGCGCAGCGACGGAGGGGGCGTGCGTCCACTCGCCTCGCGACGGCAGCCACGCCACTTCCCCATTCTCGATGTCGTGCTTCCACAGGTCGAACGTGCCGGAGCGGTACGACGCCAAGACCAGCGTGCGGTCGTCCTTCCAGTCGAGGTCTCGGGCAGGGGCCGGAGCGCCCGCGTAGCTGACCAGCTCTCCCGTGGCGACATCGGCGAGGTAGGCGCGGCGCGTGTTGCCGAGGATGCCCCGCACGAAGGCGATGCGCTGGCCGTCGGGCGAGAAACGCGGCGACCGGTCGAAGGCCATCGGCTCGTCGGTGGACACGAACAGCTGCGCCTTGCCGGATCGTAGGTCGAGCCGTTGCATGCGATTCGGACCGCCCGACTCAATCGGCGCGGCAAACACGATCGTCTCGCCATCGGGCGACCAGTCCATCGACTCGATGCCATACGGCAGGGGGTGCAGCAGCCTAGCGGGCCCGCCCATCGACGGGATGCTGTAGATGCCAGCCTCGCCGCTGCCTTGGAAGAAGGCGATCTCCGATCCATCGGGCGACCAAGCGGGCGCGCCCTCAAAGCCGGGCGTCTGGGTGAGTTGCAGGGGCTTTTCGCGGCTCGTCTGCTTCACGTAGAGGTTGAAGTCGTCCCCGTCCTCGTTCCAGGCGAACGCTACCCTGGCGCCCTCGGGCGAGACCACCGGGTCAATCTCGCGCCCCGGATACGTGGTGAACGGCGTAGCGGCCTCGGGTGGTGCTTGAACCACTGTGGGGACGGGATCACGGAAGGCTATCGCCGCTCCTGCAAGCAACACGACCACCACCAGCGCCCCGCCAACGAGCCACCCAAGCCGAAGTGCACGGGCAGACGGCGCCACCATGCGGACAGCATCGGGAGTATGGCTGCTTTCTGCTAGGGGCGGTTCTGCGTCGCCAAAGACGACGGGCGCGATAAGCCGATAGCCGCGTCCTCGGATGGTCTCGATGACGGCCGGGCGACGCGGGTCATCTCCCAATAGCTTGCGCAGCTCAGAGATCGCTCGCGTGAGCGCGTCTTCGTTGACGACGACTCCTTCCCACACCGCGTCGAGCAGGGTCTCACGCAATACCACCTGCCCGGAATGGTGCGCCAGGTAGGTCAGTACGGCCATCACGCGCGGCTCTACCGAGGTAATCTCGCCCTTGCCCTTCGTGATGGTGTTGGCCAGCGGGTGGACCACCCAGTTGTGGAGACGAAACGGCTGGTCGAACGGCAAGCGGGTGAGTTCCATGCAGGCGGCAGCGGCGGGCTGATTGGTGGAGCGCTGCTACGTGATCGTCCTACCCGTGTTGCGGCGGTGGATGGTGCTTTATCGGGCGCTCAGGGGCGATCCATTAGGTTTCCGGAGGTTCTCATTAGCTGCTCATCAGGCACTGGATGGTGTGGGCGGGGTACCCTGGCGGCGTCATTCATTCACACCATCAACCGAATCTCACCATGACGCGTGTTCTTGTGCTTACCCTCTTCGCCTGTTGCCTCACCCTGCCAGCCCTTGCCCAATCACAAGCCGAGCTCGACGCTGCCCGCGTGCCCCTCGAGGCCTACTTGAAGGGCCACGCCACGGGCGACGGCACCCACATGCGCGAAGCCTTCCACCCCGACGCCCGCATCTTCTGGATGCGCAACGGCCAAGTCGCGAGCCGCACCGCCGCCGAGTTCGCAGGCCTGTTCAACCGCGGTCCTGCGCCCGACGAAGCCGACCGCAAACGCAGCATCACCCACCTGGAAGTCACAGGCGACGTCGGCATTGCGACCATCGAGCTCGACTACCCCAACGCCTTCCTGACGGACTACATGACGCTCATCAAGGTCGATGGCGCGTGGAAGATCATCAACAAATCCTACACCCGCGCCGCACCACGCGACCGCTGAGTTCGTCCTGATCCATCACCGAGCCTCGTCACCCTCTAGGCGAGGCTCGGGCATTTCTTCGCCGTAGCATGCGCCCGCTCTTCCTCCTCCCACTGTTTTTATCGGCTGGCGCCGTTCTCGCACAGCCCGCGCGTCCCATTGCAACGGCAGCCGTCGTCGCGGACGATGTACCCCACATTGACGGCCGTCTCGATGAGCCGACTTGGTCCTCGGCAGAGCCGCTCAGCGACTTTGTACAGTTTCAACCCGTCCCCGATGCTGCGCCTACCGAGCAAACCGAAGCACGGGTGCTGGTTGGGCCGGAGGCGATATATGTGGGGATGCGGATGTACGATGCGCAACCGATGGCCATCAACACACGGCTGGCCCGCCGCGACGCCTTCGCCGACACCGATCACGCCGTGGTCGTCATCGACTCGTACGGCGACAACCGCACCGGATTTCTCTTCCGCACCACGCCGGGCAATGTGAAGGTGGATGTGCTGTTTTACGACGACGTCGAAGGGGATGGGTCGTGGGATGCCGTCTGGGATGCGGCCACGCATCGCGACGATGAGGGCTGGACGGCCGAGTTTGAGATACCGCTCTCCCAGCTACGCTACACGGGCGGCCCCGGCCCGCACACGTGGGGCCTGCAACTCGTCCGCATCCACCACCGCACAGGCGAGGTGTCGTACTGGTCGCGCCGCGACCCCGGCCTGGATGGGTACGTGAGTCAGTTTGGGACGATTACAATTCCTGCGGATCTGCCTGCGCCGCGACGCCTCGAGTGGCTGCCCTATGCGGCTTCCGCCGTCACGCAAGCGCCCAACGCCGATGCAAACCCGTTCATCCGTGACAACGATATGGCGCCACGCGCGGGTCTCGATGTGAAGTGGGGCCTCTCGCCCAGCCTCACGCTTGCGGGGACCATCAACCCAGACTTCGGACAAGTCGAGGCCGACCCCGCGCAGGTCAACCTGAGCGGATTCGAGCTTTTCTTTGAGGAACGGCGGCCGTTCTTCGTCGAAGGGGTAGATGCCTTCGCCATGTCGCCGCGCCGCGCCGTGGCCTCCGAACGCCCTACGCTACTCTACACGCGGCGCATTGGCCGCTCGCCACAGCGCACCGCCTTCGTCCCCGCGTTCGGTGGGGCCGACGACACATTGGTCTTCACCGATGCCCCACAGCAAAGCACGATCCTCGGCGCCGCCAAGATTGCAGGCCAGATCGGACGGTTTAATGTAGGTATCCTCAACGCCACCACCCGTGCCGAATACGGCCGCTACCAGCGTCTCGACATCAGTGGCGTCATGCTGGACGAGGGTCGAGCGCTGGTTGAGCCGCTCTCCAACTACATGGCGGCACGCGCCCGAGGCACCTTCGGCAACCTGATCGTCGGTGGCCTGCTAACCTCCGTTGTACGCGACACCGACGATGTGGCCATTGCGGATCTGCTGCCACGCACCGCCAGCGTAGCCGGGGTCGATGCCGAATACATGCTGAGCGCCGCCTGGCGCATGACGGCCCAGCTTTCAGGCAGCTGGGTGACCGGAAGCACCGACGCGATGGCGCGGGTGCAAACGGCTTTCCCCCGCCTCTACCATCGCCCCGACGCGGACCACGTCAGCTTTGACCCCACGCGCACGTCGCTCGGTGGATGGTCGGGCGAGGTCAACTTGCTCAAAACGCAGGGCAAGCATTGGACGGGCGGCGTGCACCTAGCTACCACTTCGCCAGGCTTCGACGCCAACGCGCTCGGTTTCCAACCCCGCGCCGACTTCATCAACCTCGACGGCCTCATCCGGTACGCACAGAACACGTCCAAGAGCCGGTTACAATCCTGGAGCGCGGTACTGCGCGGCGGCGCTGGGTACAACTATGGCGGCGAGCGGGTCGCCTCCCTGATCGTCGGCGGCCTTAGTGCGCAGTTGCCCAACTTCTGGGACCTCGGCCTCACGAGCATCTTCACGGCACGCAGCTACGACGATCGGCTGACGCGAGGGGGTCCGCTTGCGCGCCAGCCTGCCAGCTTGGACCTATCGGCACAGCTTGACACGGATTCCCGGCGCCCGGTGTGGGCATCAGCCGAGGCGAGCATCGCCTTGGACGAGTTGGGCAGCCAATCGTTCGGGGGAAGTATGGAGGTGAGTACGCAGCCACGGTCGGCGCTGCGGTTCTCCCTCGGCCCGGCATTCAGTGTTAACCATATTGCGCGCCAATATGTGACGACCTTCGATGACCCGTTCGCGAGCAGCACGTTCGGCACCCGCTACGTCTTCGGCGAGTTGGAGACCACCACGCTCGCCCTCACCGCCCGCGCCGACTGGACGTTCACGCCTACCATCTCGCTTCAACTCTATGCGCGGCCGTTCGTGTCGAGCGGTCAGTATGCCAGCTTCAACGCGTTTGACCAACTACGCGCCCTGAGCTTGCCCGTCTATGGCGAGGATATCGGCACGGCCTCAAGCACCGACACAGGCACGACGATTGACCCCGGCGATGGTGGCAACTCGTTTACGCTCGATCGTGACTTTACGGTGCGTGCACTGCAGGGCAACGCGGTCCTTCGGTGGGAATTCCAACCCGGCTCCACCCTCTTCTTCGTGTGGCAGCAGCAGCGCGACGGCCGCACATCGGACGGCACGTTCCGCGCTCGGCGCGGGCTGCAGGACCTCTTCGACGACGCCCGCACCAACGTCTTCATGATCAAGCTGACATACTGGCTCGGGTGACCTCCACAGGTCTTTGATGGAGCAATGCAGGAACTGGTGTTTGGAGCCATCGTTCTTCAGGGCATCGTCGCCCACCGGTGCGGCGGCATCGATCACTGTGCAGAGGAGGCCATGACAGAAACGGCACCCAGAAAGAAGACGAAATCCGCACCCATCACGCTGTCTGCGCGGGCGTCGGATGAGATTCTGAAGATTATCCGCACCAAGCAGCTCCCCGACGGTTATGCCCTCCGCGTGGGCGTGCGCGGCGGCGGCTGTTCGGGCATGAGCTATATCCTCGGCTTCGACCGAAAGCGCGAGCACGACAAACAGTACGACATCGACGGCATCACCGTATACCTCGACAAGCGCCAAGGGCTCTACCTCATGGGCACCACCGTGGATTACCACGACGGCCTCAACGCCCGTGGGTTCACCTTCGACAACCCCAACGCCGTGTCCACATGCGGCTGCGGGTCGAGCTTTGGCGTGTGACTTCACGGTCTCGGCATAGCTCCGTCACCATTCAAGCGTGCGTTGGCCTCCAGCGCACGCTTTTTGTTGCTACTCTATCGAAGTCGGGGTGAAACCTGCCCGGGCGTTGTACGGTAGCTAGACCGCCCTCTCCCGAGTGTACGCCGTCCGTAGCGTTCGGCGGCGAGCTACACCCTCAACCAGCGTGCGTTAAGCACAACAGCATGGAAGGAAACTTTTCAAACCGCGTGCGCGACGTAATCTCGTACAGCCGTGAAGAAGCCATCCGGCTCGGCCACGATTACATCGGCACAGAACACTTACTGCTGGGCATCATCCGCGAAGGCGAAGGCATCGCCGTCAAGATTTTGCGCAACCTCGGCTGTGACCTCACCAAGCTCAAGAAGGCTATCGAGGACACCGTCCGGTCCACGGGCGGCACCCTCACGGTGGGCAACATCCCGCTGACGAAGCAGGCCGAGAAGGTGCTCAAGATCACCTACCTCGAAGCCAAGCTGTACAAGAGCGACGTCATCGGCACGGAGCATCTGCTGCTGAGCCTGCTGCGCGACGACGAGAACATTGCTGCGCAGATTATGCAGCAAGGCTTCTCGGTCTCATACGATGCCGTTCGCTCTGAGCTGGACTCGATCATCAGCGGACGTGCCTCCAACCGCCCCACGGCTAGCGTCGCTGAGGGCGGCGGCAGCGGCCGGCCCACTGGATCAGGAAAAGAGCGTAAAATGGCAGATAAAAGTAAGACCCCCGTCCTCGACAACTTCGGTCGCGACCTGACCAAGTTGGCCGACGAAGACAAGCTGGACCCGGTGGTGGGCCGCGAGCGCGAGATCGAACGCGTGGCGCAGGTCCTCAGCCGCCGCAAGAAGAACAACCCGGTGCTCATCGGCGAGCCTGGCGTGGGCAAGACGGCCATCGCCGAAGGGTTGGCGATGCGCATCATCCAGCGCAAGGTCAGCCGTGTGCTCTATGACAAGCGCATCGTCACGCTCGACCTCGCTGCCCTCGTGGCCGGTACCAAATACCGCGGGCAGTTCGAGGAGCGCATGAAGGCGGTGATGAACGAGCTGGAGAAAAGCCCCGACGTTATCCTCTTCATCGACGAGCTGCACACCATCGTCGGTGCGGGCGGCGCGTCGGGGTCGCTGGATGCGTCCAACATGTTCAAGCCCGCCCTGGCGCGCGGCGAGATCCAGTGCATCGGCGCCACGACGCTGGACGAGTACCGCCAATACATCGAGAAGGACGGCGCACTCGACCGACGCTTCCAGAAGATCATGGTCGATCCTTCGACCCCGGAAGAGACCGTCGAGATCCTGCAGAACATCAAGGGCAAGTACGAAGAGCACCACAACGTCAGCTACTCGGACGAGGCGCTGGAACTGGCGGTGAAGCTCTCCGAGCGGTACATCACCGAGCGCTACCTCCCCGACAAAGCCATCGACGTGCTCGACGAGGCGGGTGCGCGCGTCCACCTCTCCAACATCCGCGTGCCCAAAGAAATCGTGGACCTGGAGGACCAGATCGAGCAGATCAAAGAGCTCAAGAATCAGGTCGTCAAGAGCCAGCGCTTTGAGGAGGCTGCCCGCCTGCGCGACAGCGAGAAGCGGCTGCAGGAAGAGCTGGAAGCAGCCAAGCAAGACTGGGAGCGCAAGGCCGACACCGAGGTCTACGCCGTTACCGAGCAAAGCATCGCCGAGGTCGTCGCCATGATGACGGGCGTGCCGGTGGATAAGATCTCCGAGCCAGAGCAGCGCAAGCTCCTGGAGATGGAAGACAAGCTGATGGGCCGCGTCATCGGTCAGGACGAGGCGGTGGCCAAGCTGTCGCGCTCCATCCGCCGCACACGTGCCGGGCTCAAAGATCCGAAGCGCCCCATCGGCTCGTTCATCTTCCTCGGCCCCACGGGCGTTGGGAAAACGGAACTCGCCAAAGTGCTGACCGAGTACCTCTTCGACTCGCAGGAAGCGCTCATCCGCATCGACATGAGCGAGTACATGGAGAAGTTCTCCGTGAGCCGCCTCGTGGGTGCGCCTCCGGGATACGTCGGCTACGAAGAGGGCGGGCAGCTCACCGAGAAGGTGCGCCGCAAGCCCTACTCGGTCGTGCTCCTCGACGAAATCGAGAAAGCGCACCCCGACGTGTTCAACATCCTGCTGCAAGTACTGGATGATGGCATCTTGACCGACGGCCTTGGCCGCCGCGTGGACTTCCGCAACACGATCATCATCATGACCTCGAACATCGGAGCGCGCGACATCAAGAACCTGGGCAAAGGCCTCGGCTTCTCGCAGGGCGATGTCACGTTCAACTACCAGAGCATGAAGAGCACGGTGGAGGACGCGCTCAAGCGGGTCTTCAACCCCGAGTTCCTCAACCGCATCGACGACGTGATCGTGTTCCACCCGTTGGAGAAGTCGCATATCCACAAGATCATCGACATCATGGCCGTGGAGCTCTTCAAGCGCACCGAAGGCCTGGGTATCGATGTCACGCTGGAGAAGAGTGCGAAGAAATTCCTCGTGGACAAGGGCTACGATCCCAAGTTCGGCGCCCGCCCGCTACGCCGTGCGATCCAGAAGTACGTGGAAGACCCGATGGCCGAGGAGATCCTGGGCAACAACCTGACGGATGGCGGCGCTATCGTGATCACACACGATGCCAAGGTGGAGAAAAACGCCTTGCAGTTTGCCATCACGCAGCCCGAGCCCAAACCGGAACCTGAGCCCGAAGCAGAGCCCGAAACCGAAGCCGCCGCCAAAGCAGCCGAGGATGCTGCCGATGAGCCCGCCGAGGACACCAAGGACTGAGTGCTCGACGTCATTACATAAGGAAAAGCCCTGCCCATTGTGGCGGGGCTTTTCTGTTTGCAGATATGCAGCATGATACCAGCTCTGGGAGATGATTGTGCGATCAAGGTTGTCATCCCGAGCGAAAGTCGGAGACTGTAGCCGAGGAATCTCCCCCTTTGAAGTTGCGCAAAACGAGACCGGGAGAGATCCTTCGGCTTCGCTCGGGATGACAAAGTTAGACGGTGTGCTGCACTATGAAATTCCAGAATTGGTATGAGTTTTGACCGGATTGCCATCCTCGGTGTAGGCCTGATTGGCGGATCGTTTGGCTTGGCGTGGAAGCGAGCGTTTCCCGAGAGCACCATCGTCGGCTACGACAGGCCGGAGGTGCTGGACCGCGCAGAAGCCAAAGGGGCCATCGACGAGGGTTGCGTGGAGTTGCCGGATGCCGTCTCAGGCGCCGGGCTGGTCGTCCTGGCGACGCCCATCGCTACGATCCTGCGGCAGCTCGAAGCCATCGCGTTTCACCTGGATGCGGGCACGGTGGTTACCGACGTGGGCTCGGTGAAGCAGCCCATCGCCGCGTATGCCGATGAGGTGCTGCGCCGCGACACGCCGTTTATCCCCGGCCACCCGATGGCGGGCTCGGAGCACGGTGGCATCGACCACGCCGATGCGCTGCTGTTCGAGAACGCCACGTATGTGCTGTGTCCGCCGACGGAGCCCAACATCGCGTTCATCAAGCTGTCGAATCAGATCGAGCAGATGGGCGCCCGCGTGCTGCATCTGGAGCCCGATCAGCACGACCGTATCGCCGCTGCCGTGAGCCACCTGCCGCAGCTGCTGGCGGTGGCGCTCATGAACGTCGCTGCCACCCTCCACGACGCCGACGACCAGACGCTGAAGCTGGCCGCCGGAGGCTTCCGCGACATGACGCGCATCGCCTCGTCGCCCTTCCAGCCGTGGCGCGACATCATCACAGGTAATCAAGGCCCCATCCTCGACGTGCTGGCCGCGCTGGCGGCCGAGATCCAAGCCACGCGCAACCGCATCATCGAAGAAGACCTCGACGCGCTCGACACTGCCTTTGTGCGCTCGCAGACCACGCGGGACACCATCCCGAAGGACACGAAAGGCTTCCTCACGCCGCTCTACGACTTGTATGTGTATGTGGAGGACGTGCCGGGTGTGCTGTACTTCATCACGAAGACGCTGTACGAAGATGGCATCAACATCAAGGACATCGAGCTGCTGAAGATCCGCGAAGGCACGGGCGGCGCCTTCCGGCTGAGCGTGTCGCGGGCGGACGAGGCAGACCGGGCCGTAGCGGCACTCGAAAATTACGGGTATACGGCGTACCGACTTTGACGCCAAGGCGCGAGGCAGTATTCTCGGCGCAGTTCTCACGAGCCCAGCTTCTCCGCATGCCCGACATCCAGACGACGCCACTCCACGCGCAGCATCTCGCCCTCGGCGCCAAGATGATGGCCTTTGGCGGCTTCGACATGCCCGTGCAGTACAGCGGCATCATCGACGAGCACATGGCCGTCCGTAAAGCCGCTGGGCTGTTCGATGTGAGTCACATGGGCGAGGTCATGGTCACGGGTTCAGCGGCGCGCGACTTCGTGCAGCACCTCGTCACCAATGACGTGGACAAGCTCTACGACGGGCGCGCGATGTACACGGCGATGTGTAAGCCCGACGGCGGCATTGTAGACGACCTGCTGGTCTACCGCCGCTCGGAAGAGAGCTACATGCTCGTCATCAACGCCGCCAACATCGCCAAAGACGTCGCCTGGATGCACGCGAACAACCCGATGGACGCTGATATCACCGATGTTTCCGCCGCGATGGGTCTGCTAGCACTACAGGGGCCGAACGCCTTTGCCATCGCGCAACAGCTCACCGAGCTCGACGTCTCCGGCATCAAGTATTATCACTTTATCGAGGCCGCCGAGGGCGAGTTCGCTGGCTGCTCGTCGGCGATCTTGTCGCACACGGGGTATACAGGCGAATCGGGTCTGGAGCTGTACGTTCCCGCCGATGAGGTGGCTGATTTGTGGGATACGCTGCTGGAGGTCGGGGCAGCGCACGGCTTGAAACCCGCTGGTCTAGGCGCACGCGACACACTTCGGCTGGAGGCGGGCTTCAGCTTGTACGGTCACGAGCTCACCGAGGACACCAACACCATCGAGGCCAGCCTCGGGTGGGTGACCAAGCTCAACACCGACTTCATCGGGCGGGATGCGTTGGCGGAGGTGAAAGCGGCAGGCGCCACGCGGCGCATTGTCAGCTTTAAGCTGGGTGGCAAGGGCATCGCCCGGCAAGGCTACCCGATCCTCAACACTGATGGAGAGGCGATCGGCGAGGTCACGAGCGGGAGTCTTTCGCCCGTGCTCGAATGTGGCATAGGCTTGGGCTACGTGGAGAACCTGCCCGCCTACACGACGCCGGGCGTAGCCATCGGCGTGCAGGTGCGGAAGCGCGTGATCCCGGCTACCGTGCACAAGCCCCCGTTTCACAAGTAACCCCGCTGTTCCTCCTGCTTCTCTCCTCACCGACTGTCCACCCATTCCCGCATGCAGGTCGATGTCTTCCTCTCTGCGAATGCCGTCGCCGAAGATGACGTAAAAGGCCGTACGGCCGTGGTCATCGACGTCTTTCGGGCTTCGTCCACCATTGTGACCGCACTCGACAACGGCGCCCGCTCCATCGTGCCCGTCGCCGACATGGCGGATGCGGGGAAGATCGCAGCAGCGCTTGACCCCGCCAGCTTCGTGCTCGGAGGCGAGCGCGGCGGCCTCAAGATCGAAGGGTATCACCACGGCAACTCGCCCTTCGAGTATACTGCAGACAGCGTGGGCGGTAAGACGGTCATCTTCAACACCAGCAACGGCACCCGCGCCCTGACGCGCGCCAAGGCGGCTGATCACCTGATGGTCGGCTGTTTCCTCAACGCCGACGCGGTCACCGACGCCGTGCGCGAGACAGGCCGCGACCTCGTGCTCATCTGCGCCGGGTCGCAGAACCAGTTCAGCCTGGAGGATGCGTTGTGCGCGGGGCTACTGCTGCACCGGCTGTGGGACGGCCAGGAGCCGGGCTTGGTCTCTGACGCCGCCCACATGGTGTTCAGCCTCTTCGCGCAGGACCGCACCTCGTTTGAGCAGACGTTGACGCGCAGCAATCACGGGCAGCGGCTCATTGGGCTTGGCTATGGCGATGATGTGGCCTATTGCATCCAGCGCAACACCACGGCACAGGTGCCCGTCTATCACGACAACCACCTGCGCCCGCTGACGCGTTGAGCGCGTCGCACACATTGGTTTCATCCGGGAAGATGCCTACCTTGTCGGCGTTACCTTTCCGTCCCATTTGCCGCGTGCCCAGCACTGTATGGCGACCGCCAAACCCTCGACGCGCAAGCGAAAAGCACCCAAGAAAAAGGCGTCCAAGCCGTTTGTGACGCCACAGCGCCAGTCTGAGATTATCGGTGCGCTGATGATCTTGCTTGGCCTGCTCTTGGCACTCGCTTTTGTCAGCTACACCTCCGAGGACGACCAGTTTGCCCGATCGTTCTCACTCGGCGATGCCTTCTCAGCGCCGAGTGAACGCGCACAGAACGCACTCGGGTTGGTCGGCGCTACGTTGTCGTACTACGGCGTCAAGCAATTCCTGGGCTACGTCATCCTGCTCTTGCCTGGCTTCCTGCTCGCGTGGGGGTACGTGCGGGTTCGGCAGAAGGACGCCGGACACTTGCCTGTGCTCACGGTACTGGGCTTTGTCGGGGCGTTCGTATGCGCGGCACTCCTGGGGTGGTTTCACTACCAGTTTGACGCCGGGCTTGAGCTGTGGAGCGGCGCCGTAGGGCTGAACATCGCCGACTGGATGCGCGGCGTCTTTGGGAGCACAGGCTCGTTCCTGCTGCTCGTCGTCTCCGTGCTCATCACGGCGATGCTGGTCATCGACCGCGACATCCAGAAGAGCCTGCAGCGGATTGAGGATGCCCTGTTCAACATTCGCGAGGCCATCCGCTCGTTTTGGAGCGACTTTCGAGCGCGGTGGAACGATGGGCGCGCCAAGCGGCACGAAGCACGAGCTGCCCACCGAGCGGAACGCGACCAGCGCACCAACGAGGCACCTTCGCGAACGAGGCCCCCGGCGCGACAGCTCCCCCAACAGCCAGCGCCCACACCCTACCCTTCGCAACAACCGCTGGACCCCATCTACCCAGAGGTCGAGCCTGCAGCACGGGCGCCGGAACGCCCGCCCGTACGTCCCACCCCCGTGCAGCCAACAGCTCAGCCTACATCAACCGAAGCTGCCGAGCCGTCGCTCAAGATCCAGGAGCGGATCGAGGAAGAGCGCACCAACACGCTCAAGCCCAATGTGGAACTGGCTGAAGACGTGCCCTTCACGTTCCCAGCTATCAAGCTGCTCGACGAGGCGCACGGCGACGAGCCAACGGTGGACTTGGACGAGTTGGAGGAGAACAAGCAGATCCTGCTCGACAAGCTGGAGACGTACAAGATCCAGATCACCGACATCAACGCCATCGTTGGCCCCACGGTG